>CAOKHR010000023.1 GCA_948468325.1 uncultured Lachnospiraceae bacterium
GCAAAGCGGAGAAAATAAAATGACAACAAGAGTAGCGATTATTTCAATCGTTGTGGAAAAATCAGGCGACGTGGAAAAATTAAACAGGATTCTGCATGAGTACAGCAGCTATATCATCGGAAGAATGGGAATGCCTTATCCCAAAAGGGAAGTTTCCCTGATTAGCGTTGCAATGGACGCTCCTGCGGATGCCATCAGTGCAATGACAGGGAAAATCGGGATGATTGGCGGCATTACTTCAAAAGCTTTATATGCAAAGCTCGGGGAGGCGGATTATGCGGCGGCTGATTGACAGTCTGGAGAAAAATCATTGCCTGACAAAGGAAGAATGGACGGCATTAATTGCTCAGGAAGCAGAGAAAGAATATCTGTTTGAACGGGCAAGAGCCTTATCCAGAAAATATTACGGAAGCAAAGTTTATACCAGAGGCCTGATTGAATTTACAAATTACTGCAGAAATAACTGCTACTATTGCGGCATCCGGCGGGATAACACCGATGCCGAACGTTACCGCTTAAGTGAAGAAGAAATATTGGACTGCTGCAGGGAAGGTTATGCGCTTGGATTTCGTACCTTTGTGCTTCAGGGAGGCGAAGACGCTTATTACACAGACGAACGTCTCGTCAGTCTGATTCGGAGAATCAAAGCGTCCTACGGTGACTGCGCGCTGACCTTATCCATCGGAGAAAAATCCAAAGAAAGCTATCAGATGTTTTTTGACGCCGGCGCAGACCGCTATCTGCTGCGGCATGAGACGGCAGACGAAAAGCATTACCGAAAGCTGCATCCGAAAGAGTTAAGTCTTGAAAGAAGGAAAGCATGCCTTTTTGACTTAAAGGAAATCGGTTATCAGGTAGGCTGCGGGTTCATGGTAGGTTCGCCGGGGCAGACTGTAGAATGCATCGCGGAAGATATGCTGTTCATTACAGAACTGCAGCCGCAGATGGTAGGAATCGGCCCCTTTATACCGCACCATGAGACGCCTTTTGCAGCAGAAGCAGCAGGAAGTGTAGAAAAGACATTATATCTGATTGGACTGCTTCGTCTCTTAAAGCCAAATCTTTTGCTTCCGGCAACAACTGCATTGGGAACGATGCAGGCAGACGGACGGGAACAGGGAATTTTGGCAGGGGCTAATGTTGTTATGCCCAATCTTTCACCTGTCGGGGTTCGGAAAAAATATGCGTTATACGACAATAAAATCTGTACCGGAGAAGAAGCGGCAGAATGCCGCGGCTGTTTGAGCAGAAGAATGGAGAACATCGGTTACCGGCTTGTGACAGACCGTGGAGATCCGGCGGAAATTTAATGCCATTCGGCAGGAAAGAGGGAAACTATGTACAACGTAATGTCACCCAGAGCAGAAGAGTTTATCAGCGATGAGGAAATCAGAGAAAGTCTCGCATATGCCGGGGAAAATAAGAATAACAGAGAAGTTATAGAAAAAATTTTAGAAAAAGCATCGGAAATGAAAGGGATTACCCATAAAGAAGCGATTGTGCTTTTAGATTGTGAAATCGAAGATTTAAATGAGAAGATTTATCGTCTGGCAGAGGCGGTTAAACAGGAATTTTACGGCAACCGAATTGTTATGTTTGCACCGCTGTATCTGTCCAATTATTGTATCAATGGCTGCAAATACTGTCCCTATCATTTGAAAAACAAACACATTGCCAGAAAAAAACTGACGCAGGAAGAAATCGTCAAAGAAGTTACGGCGCTTCAGGATATGGGGCATAAGCGTCTTGCGCTGGAAGCAGGCGAAGATCCTGTCAATAATCCGATAGAATATATTTTGGAAAGCATAAAGACAATTTACAGCATTAAGCATAAAAACGGCGCAATCCGCCGCGTCAATGTCAATATTGCCGCGACGACAGTAGAAAATTACAGGAAGTTAAAAGATGCCGGAATCGGAACGTATATCCTTTTTCAGGAAACTTACAACAAAAAGTCTTATGAAGAACTGCATCCGACCGGCCCCAAAAGTGATTATGCATACCACACGGAAGCGATGGACCGGGCAAGGGAAGCGGGAATTGATGATATGGGAATCGGCGTGCTGTTCGGCCTGAACAACTATCGTTATGATTTTACCGGAATTATTATGCATGCGGAGCATATGGAAGCATACGGCGGTGTAGGGCCGCATACCATCAGTGTGCCGCGTGTCAGAAAGGCAGACGACATTGATCCGGATGTCTTTGATAACGGAATCAGCGATGATACATTTGCAAAAATAGTTGCATGCCTGCGGATTGCCGTGCCTTACACGGGAATGATTGTTTCTACGAGAGAATCCCAGAAAAGCAGGGAGCGCGTACTTCATCTTGGAATATCCCAAATCAGCGGAGGCTCGAAAACGAGCGTGGGAGGCTATGCCGAGGAAGAAGCGCCGGAAGACAATTCCGCACAATTTGATATTAGCGATAACCGCAGTCTTGACGAAGTCGTGCACTGGCTGATGGAAATGGGCTATGTGCCGAGTTTTTGTACGGCATGTTACAGAGAGGGGCGGACGGGCGACCGTTTTATGACGCTGCTGAAAAGCAGGCAGATTATCAACTGCTGTCATCCGAATGCATTGATGACATTAAAAGAATATCTGGAAGATTATGCGTCTGCCGATACAAAAGCAATCGGAGGAAAATTGATTGCAGAAGAATTAAAAAAGATTCCGAATGAAGTGGTACGTAAAAAGGCAGAGGAATATATTGAAAATATTCATCTGGGAAAAAGAGATTTCCGGTTTTAAAAATCGGATAAGGAGTATGCTATGGGAATGAATGAGACACCGTCGGCAAACCGCGTGCACATCGGAATTTTCGGAAAAAGAAATGCCGGCAAATCGAGCATTGTCAATGCCGTTACCGGACAGGAGTTAGCGATTGTCTCTGAAATCAAAGGGACGACGACAGATCCGGTCAGCAAGGCAATGGAACTTCTGCCGCTCGGTCCGGTAGTAATCATAGATACGCCGGGACTGGACGACGAGGGAGAGCTTGGCAAATTGCGCATAGAAAAAAGCAATCAGGTACTTAACAAAACAGATTTGGCAGTATTAGTTGTCGACGGCGCCGCATGGCGCAAAGAAAAGGACTTCGGAGAAACAGAAAAAAGGCTTATCGGACGTTTTCTTGCAAAAAAAATCCCGTATGTAGCTGCCATAAATAAATCGGAAGTTTTAAACGATGCGGACAAAGCGGAAATTGCGGCTTTTTTTGGAAAAGAGACGAAGCTGTTGTTTGTCAGTGCAAAAACAGGATACAATATTCATGAATTAAAAGAGTGTATTGCCGGGCTTGCTCCCACAGAGGATGGCAGAGGGAAAATTGTCGGGGATTTTCTTGCACCGAATGATCTGGCGGTGCTTGTTGTTCCGATTGATTCGGCAGCGCCCAAAGGCAGGCTGATTCTGCCGCAGCAGCAGGTCATCAGGGACTGTCTGGAAGTGGGGGCGGTTCCCGTTGTGACAAGAGAGACAGAGCTGCCTTTGACATTAAAATCACTTGCCAGAAAGCCGAAAGTCGTGATTACAGACAGTCAGGCATTTGAGCGGGCAGCAAAAGATACGCCGGAAGATGTTTTTCTGACCTCTTTTTCCATACTGTTTTCCAGATATAAAGGAGATTTAAAACAGCAGGTTTTAGGAGCAAAAGCAATCCGCAGTTTAAAAGACGGGGATGTTGTGCTGATTTCCGAGGGCTGCACGCACCACAGGCAGTGCGAGGATATAGGAACCGTGAAGATGCCCCGGTGGATTTTAAAATTTACCGGAAAGGACATTCGTTTTGAGTTTACAGGCGGTACAGAGTTTCCGAAAGATTTGTCAAAATACGCATTGATTATACACTGCGGCGGCTGTACTTTAAATGAGCGGGAAATGAAATTCCGTTTGAAATGCGCCGAAGATGCGAAGGTTCCAATGACGAATTACGGAGTTGCGATTGCAGATATGCATGGGATTTTAGACCGCAGTTTGGAAATATTCAGATAATCTGTCAGGGAGGGTTTATGAACATACAGGATAAGCTGGAGAGGATATTAAGGGAACTTCATATCATGGTTTCAAGAGCGCCGGTATCAGAGATAAACGGGGAATATGTTCTGGTGCATAAAAGAGAAGTGCAGAGGCAGCTTGGCAATCTAAGCCAGGCTGTCAGAGAAATGATGGATCAGTATGAAGTGACGCAGCAGAGCCGCAACAGAGGAGAGCTGGAAGCGGAAAACCAGCGCATAGAGATTTTGCGGAATGCAAATCACCAGGCACAGGATATATATGCGGCTTCCGTGATTTATACGGAAGATGCATTGGGAAGAATACAGGATATTATCAGTGAGGCGGAAAAGTCTTCAAAAGAAGTTTTAAAAGACCTGAGCCGTGCGATGGGGGAAGAAAAAAGGGTAATCCGCAGCAATCAGCTGGAACTGCTGACGCAGCTTGAGGATATGAAAGATACGGCAAAGTATATGAAGCTGATTGAAGAGCGCAACCGTGAGATTGCCAAAGAGAAAGCAAAAAAACAGGAAAAGGACAAACCGCGGAGATACCAGCGGAAGACAAATAAAGATCCGGATTTTCATCCGATTACACCGGAAATTAAGATTAATGAAGAATATTTTGAAAAAGCCGGCCTGACACCTGAAGGACTGCCGGTGGAGGAGATACAGGAAACGGCAGAAGAGATTCCGGAAGAAAAAGTCATATACGAAAAGCCTGTAATTAAAATCAACAAAGAATATTTTAAAAAAGCCGGTATTGCACTGGAGGACGAAGCCGAAGAAGCAAAGGAAAAGGAGTAGGAAATATGAACCGTATACTTGTTTGTGACGATGACAGAGAAATCGTGGAGGCCATTGAGATTTACCTGCAGCAGGAAGGATATGAAGTATTAAAAGCCTATGACGGGGAAGAAGCCCTGGAAATTTTAGGCAGAAAAAGTATTGACCTGCTGATTATAGATGTTATGATGCCGAAGTTAGATGGTATCCGCGCCACTTTAAAAATCAGGGAAAACAGCAGTATACCGATTATCATATTATCCGCGAAATCCGAAGATTCGGATAAAATTCTGGGCTTAAACATAGGAGCAGATGACTATCTGACAAAGCCGTTTAATCCGCTGGAGCTTGTCGCAAGGGTAAAATCACAGATCAGGCGTTATACGAAGCTTGGGAATGCAGCAGAAAATAATCAGGCTGTTTATCAGACAGGAGGACTTGTCATAAATGATGATTTAAAAGAAGTGACGGTAGATGATGAACCGGTTAAGCTGACGCCGATTGAATACAATATTCTGCTTCTTTTAATGAAAAATCAGGGGAAAGTATTTTCCATCAGCCAGATTTACGAAAGTATCTGGAATGCAGACGCCATAGGCGCGGATAATACAGTGGCGGTGCATATCCGGCACATCAGGGAAAAGATTGAAATTAATCCCAAAGAACCGCGTTACATTAAAGTAGTATGGGGAATTGGTTACAAAATAGATAAAGCATAGAGGAAAAGATATGAGAAATAACCGGTACAGCAATGGATATAAAATAGTTGCAATTTTACTTCAGATGGTATTTCTGATTGTTTTTATTGTGTTTTTTTCTCTTATAATCAATTTGTATGAGAGGAGTATGCCCGGTTTTCGAGACATCGGTAATCACTCCTTTTTTCATTCTTCCTATTATATGACGACCGTTACGGAAGAAACAAAAGAGCTGACCGTTTATATACAGTTAAAAGATAAGGCAGAAAAAAGTAATCTGGAAAGCGAACAGTACAAGCAGTACAAATTGAGATTTGACGATGAAAACAGCAATCTTTTTTACTGGTTTTTGCGCAATGACAAAGTTTATACAAATATGCCGGAAGAATACACAAGGGAAGAGGCATATAAACACGCACAGGAACTTGGAAGTTATTTTTATTATGATGACGCTTCCATTACTTTTCAGGGAAACATCAAAAGGACAGATAAAAAACTTGATTTGAATATTCTGCGTCTGTTCCGGCAGAGCAGGCAGGGCGGATGTCTGCTCGTTGCAGTTGACACATCGCTTCCGAATGAGGATGCAATTTCGGAAGCGGCAGATATTTTTGAAACATATTCTCCATGGGTAAAATGGGGCACGTTTATTGCGGCAATTGCTTTTCTGGGATTTATCATTTCTATGATTTATCTTACATTAGCGGCAGGAAGAACAGGAGACGGGGAGGAAATATGTCTGCACCGTATTGATTATATTCCGTCAGAAATACATTTTCTTGTCTTTTTTGTCTATGTGATGGGACTGACAGCTTTCTGCCGGGAACTAAGCGGAAAAGACTGGGGCGTATCCAGTATGATGATTTTAACCGGAACAGTAGTATTTCTTTCAGATGCAGTGTTTTTAACTTTATATCTGTGCACCGTGAGAAAAATAAAGGCAGGTATCTTTGCCAGCTGCAGCATGCTTGCTTACACAGTCCGTACTTTAAAAGCGGGAATGCGCAAAAAGAATATTGTAAACAGAGCCATGATCCGGTTTTTATACTGCACGGTTCTGGAGGTCTTTTTTATCTGGGCTGCCTTTGTCAGACACTGGACGTGGGCAGTCGCAGGATTATTTCTTGTATATATGTGTCTGGCGGTATATTATCTGCATCAGGCAATTGAAAGAAGAAAGATTCTGGAAGGAATCCGGGAAATCAGTGACGGACAGCTGAATTACAAATTTGATGTGAAAGAATTCAGCGGGGACTACAGGGAGCTGGCAGAGGAAATTAACGGAATAGGAGAGGGGCTTTCCAATGCAGTGGATGAAAATGTCAAAAATGAGCGTTTAAAGACAGAGCTGGTCACAAATGTTTCCCACGACATCAAGACGCCGCTGACTTCGATTATTAATTATGTCAGCCTGATTAAAATGGAAGGTACATGGAATAAGAATGTAGAGAATTATGTGGAAATTTTAGAGAAGAAATCCCAGCGCCTAAAGCAGCTGACAGAAGATCTGGTAGAAGTTTCCAAAATTACCAGCGGTACGATTTTACTTGATATGCAGCCCATTAATATGGTGGAATTAATCTGCCAGACGGGAGGCGAGTTTAATGAGATTTTTGAGGATGTAGGCCTTACTGTTGTGACAAGGCTGCCAAAAGAGCCTGTTATGATTCTGGCGGACGGCAGCCGTCTCTGGCGGGTTGTGCAGAATCTGTACAATAATGTGGCAAAATATGCTTTAAAAAATACAAGAGTTTTTGTAGAATTAAAGGTCAGTGATGAAAAGGCAGAATTTACGATTAAAGATATTTCTGCACAGGGAATCCAAAAGACGCCGCAGGATTTGAGCGAGCGTTTTGTACGGGGAGACGAGTCAAGAGGAACGGAAGGCAGCGGCCTGGGCCTTTCGATTGCCAGACATCTGACTGTTCTTATGGGCGGAAACTTTGAGATTCAGTTAGATGGAGATTTGTTTACCGTTGTTCTTACATTTATGGTAATCAATCCCTGAACTATTACTTATAAATAGGAGAAGATAGTATGTATTTTAGTTCAATGACGTTTTTGTGGGTGTTTCTTCCGATAACACTGCTTTTGTATCTGGCAGCGGAGCGTTTTGGAAAAAATCTGGCAGGCAATATTGTACTTTTGCTTGCAAGCCTTATTTTTTATGCATGGGGAGAGCCGGTATATATTTTCCTGCTGCTGTTTTCCGTTGCAATGAATTATGTTTTCGGCATACTGCTGGGAAGAGAAACAGTCAGGCACAGAAAACTTGTTCTGATACTCGGTGTTATCTTAAACATCGGACTGCTTGGCTTTTTTAAATATTTTAATTTTTTTGCAACTTATTTCAATCAGGCGCTGCACGGAGATTATATACCGATGAGCCGATTTGCGCTTCCGCTTGGAATATCTTTTTATACATTTCAGGCAATGTCTTATGTCATTGATGTTTACCGCAGAGAAGTAAAAGCGCAGAAGAATTTCTTTCACCTGCTTTTATATATTTCGCTGTTCCCCCAGCTTGTGGCAGGGCCGATAGTAAAATATAAAGATATTGAGGAGCAGATTTTAAGCCGGACGCCTTCAGCCGCAAAGAGAGTCTATGGAATGAAGCGGTTTCTTTACGGGCTGGGCAAAAAAGTCCTGCTTTCCAATGTATTTGGAAAATATGTGGACATGGTGCTTGGCTTTGAAGCAAACCAGCTTAGCACCGGTTTAGTCTGGATGATTATGATTATGTATACGCTCCAGATTTACTATGATTTTTCCGGATATTCGGACATGGCAATCGGTCTCGGAGCTATGTTTGGCTTTGATTTTAAGGAGAATTTCAATTATCCTTATATTTCAAAATCGATACAGGAATTCTGGAGAAGATGGCACATCTCCCTTTCTACCTGGTTTAAAGAATATGTCTATATTCCTCTGGGCGGGAACCGGAAAGGGAAGACAAGGACATACATCAATCTTTTTATTGTATTTCTGCTGACAGGATTCTGGCACGGCGCAAGCCTGACATTTATTTTCTGGGGGCTTTTCCACGGGTTTTTTATGATTATCGAACGCCTCGGCTTTGGAAAGATATTAGAGAAAAACCCGTTAAAAATACTAAATCATTTTTATACCTGGGTTGTAGTTGTATGCGGATGGGTATTTTTCCGCATAGACGGAATGCGGCAGGGATTAAAGTTTATCAAAGCGATGTTTCTTTATCAAAAAGGCGAGTATAACCTGATGACATGTATGAATACGGAAGTGGTCGTGGTTTTAGTGCTGGGAATTTTATTGTGCGGCATATTGCAGACAATATTCCCCAAATTCAGGGCGGCGCTTTATAACAGAGAAGATTTATCGGTGCCCCAGACGGCGGTTTTGTTTGCAATCCTGTTCCTCTGCGTGATTTCATTATCTGCAGATTCGTATAATCCGTTTATTTATTTTCGGTTTTAGGAGGGAAGTTCAATGAAAAATAAAATGATTTTTTTCCTGTTTTTTCTGCTGCTGATTGCACCGACGGTTACGTTTCCGTTTGTAAAAGATCATATTGATTCCGAAAATCACGAAAACAGGGTGTTTGCGGAAAAACCGGAGCTTTCCCTGCGGACGATTACAGATTTTCCGCAGCAGTTTGACGATTACTTCAGCGATCATCTTCCCTATAAAAATCAGCTTGTTATGACGAATACGATGAAAAACGATTTTTTAGGCGTCGGGACAACGGCGATAGAATATATGACTGGTTCGATGGTAATAAAAGGAAAAGATAACTGGTTGTTTTACAATGCGGAAAAACAGCAGTCGTTTAATGACTATATCTGCAATAATCTTTATGAAGAAGCAGAGCTTGCCGAAATCGCAGAAGGCTATGTGCGGCTGCAGGAGAAATTAAAAGAAGCGTATGGGGCCGAACTGGTAATACTCTTTGCTGCAAACAAAGAGCAGATTTATCCGGAATATATGCCGTCGTCCATCGTTCCCACAGGCTCTTACAGCAGAACAGACCAGCTTGTGGATTATCTGAACTCGCATACTTCCGTTCCGGTTCTTTATACAAAAGAAGCTTTGAAGAAAGAAAAAGAGGGGCACCAGCTTTTTTATAAGTATGATACGCACTGGAACAATCTGGGCGGATTTGTAGGCGGACAGGTTCTGAATGAATATTTTCACGGAGAATATGTTTCTTTAGATGAAGTTACCTGCAAGGCTACAAAGACAAATGTAAGCGGCGATCTGGCCCGTATGCTGTCTATGGGAAATGTCTATAATGATGATTCGGAATGGAAAGTGAAAGGGTATAAAAAGGATGTCAAGGTAGAAAAGAGCAGGGATGAGAATAATGATTATATATTTTCTTCGAATGCAAAAGACAAAAGAAGCCTGCTGATTTATACGGATTCGTTTGGCTATGCAATGCTGGGGCTTGCAAAAGATTATGCAAATGTCCGGTTTTCAAGGAATACAGATGATTTTAAATATTACTGCGATACCATGCATCCGGACGCCGTTGTCCTTGAGATGGTAGAACGATGGCGGGAAGGGCAGGAAACATGGTGCAATGGATTGTATGATTTGCTTGATACCCCGTGAAATCTTATGTATAATAAAGCGAAGAAATGACAGAAAGCAAAGGAGATCTCAATGAAGAAGTTGTACAAAGATGCAGAAGAATTTTTTCGTCTGCATAAGGCGGCATTGTTTATCAATGCATGCGTATGCCTGATTTGTTACGGGCATCTGGTTTTTTCCCAGAATGTGGGAATTGATACGGAGCATGTGATTAATTTTCCGGGAACAACCATGCAGTGGGAAGGCATCGGAAGACAGGGGCTTTTGTATACAAAGCGTCTGTTTGGAATCTTAGAATATAATCCTTATTTGGGCGGCGTGCTGTTTTTAGGCAGCTTTATTCTGCTTGGAAGTACGATTGCATTTTTGTGCTGGCTTATGAGCGGGAAAGATAATCGTTATCCGTACGGCTGGTTTGCGGTGATGTTTTCTGCCTGTCCGGTATGGATGATACAGTTTTATTTCAGTTTACAGCGTGCAGAAGTTGTGATGGGTATGCTTTACGGAGTAATTTCTGTATTTGCTCTGTGTGAGATTTTATTTTTGGGGCAGCGGAAGATTTACTGGTTTGTACTCTGGCTGTTTTTCGGCGTGTGGTGTCTGGCGTCTTACCAGAGCTGTGTACTTTTGTACGTCGGATTGTGCATTACCTGTTATCTGATGGATTTTTTTCGGGATTCGCAAAGAGAGTGGAAAGTCTATGCCAAACATATTTTAGGACTGATTGCCGGCTTTGGCGCGGTATACCTTTGTTATACGCTTGCAATAAGCCGTTCTCTTACAAACAGTTATTATTTAAGCGCGCAGATTAAATGGGGAGAATATCCGCTGTGGCAGAACTTTTCCCTGATTTTCGACCATATCAAATGTATGCTGAACTGGAATATGGAGTCTGATGTTTCGGCGTTTCCGCTGGCATGTATCTGCGTTTTTCTCCTGTTTTGCATCTATGTTTTTAAAACGAGGAAAAATTTGATTATGCTTATCGCAGGCTTGTCGGGACTTATGATTTCACCGTTTCTTTTTACCATTTATATCGGGGACAAGTCGATTGCAAGAACACAGTTTGCCCAGCCGTTAGCATGTGCGGCGGCATGTATGCTGTTCTGGGGTATCTGCAATCGAATATCAGATAAGAAGCTGGTCTGGGTAAAACGCGGCAGTATGGCGGCAGCGGCAGTCATTGTCTGGATTTGCATATCTCTGATTTTAAGTCTGGAATATACGGAAGACATAAGATATAGGGAGGATTCTATTGTTGCACAGACGATTGCAACGGATCTGGGAAGAATGGAGGAAGCAGAGGGAAAACCGGTAATTTTTGTAGGGGAGCGGAAAGCAAAGTTAAACGGGGCATCGCATCCGGCGGATATATACGGGTACTCTTTCTTTCAGTGGGATCACTCCGTCGGAAGTCCTACAGGCGCTACGTGGCGTATTACCGGCTTTATGCAGGCGCTTGGGCTTGAAGTGGCATATGACGGCAAACACAGGAATAAAGCTGTGGAAATTTCACAGGATATGCCGTGCTATCCTGCGGAGGGTTATATTTCCGTTCAGAAAAATTTTATTGTTATAAAATTGTCGGACGAGCCGGCCCTTTCGAAAAATGAAAGTTAATCTGCAGGTAACAGTTCAGCCCAGGACTTTGCACTGGCTGCAAAGTCCGTAAGAACGCGTATATTATGTCAATCTACATGCAAAGGACACCTGCCAGATTGTTGACTTTTCATAGTACTGCATTTATAATTTTAGTAACTATGGACAGGAATAAGGAGAATACAGATGAAACTATATGAAAATGGCGTTTACCTTGTAAACGGAAGCGAATTAATTGAAGACGGCAATACCGCGTCCGAAGTGCTTTTGAGCAGAACCGGAAAGCAGATTACAAAAGAAGAAGCAGCGAAAAATACGATTGCATATGGAATTTTAAAAGAGCATAATACATCTGGCAATATGGAAAAGCTCCAGATTAAATTCGATAAACTGACCTCGCATGATATTACTTTTGTAGGGATTATCCAGACGGCAAGAGCATCGGGGCTTGAGAAATTTCCGGTTCCCTATGTACTTACAAACTGCCATAACAGTCTCTGCGCAGTAGGCGGAACGATTAATGAAGATGATCATATGTACGGGCTTACCTGTGCGAAAAAGTACGGCGGAATCTATGTACCGCCGCATCAGGCAGTAATTCATCAGTTTGCCAGAGAAATGCTTGCCGGAGGCGGCAGAATGATTTTAGGATCGGATTCCCATACACGTTATGGTGCGCTTGGCACCATGGCTATGGGCGAGGGAGGGCCGGAGCTGGTAAAACAGCTGTTAAGCCAGACATATGACATTAATATGCCGGGCGTTGTCGGTATCTATCTGAAAGGAACGCCAATCAAAGGCGTCGGCCCGCAGGATATTGCACTGGCGATTATCGGAGAAGTTTTTGCAAACGGATATGTAAAAAATAAAGTGATGGAATTTGTAGGGCCGGGCGTATCAAATTTAAGCGTAGATTACAGAATCGGCGTAGACGTTATGACGACGGAGACAACTTGTCTTTCCTCCATCTGGAGAACGGATGAGGCAGTAAAAGAGTTTTATGAGATTCACGGCAGGGCCGAAGATTATAAAGAGCTGAATCCGAAAGATACGGCATATTATGACGGCATGATTGAAATTGACCTGGGTGAAATCCGTCCGATGATTGCGATGCCGTTCCACCCAAGCAATACGTATACAATAGAAGAATTAAACGCAAATCTGGAAGATATTTTAGACGATTGTGAGAAACGTGCAAAAGTGAGCTTTGACGGAGCCGTAGATCTTGATTTAAAGAGTAAGATACGAAACGGCAGATTATATGTGGATCAGGGAATTATTGCCGGCTGTGCCGGAGGAGGTTTTGAGAATATCTGTGATGCGGCAGACATTTTAAAGGGAGCTTCCATCGGGGCAGACGAGTTTACATTAAGCGTTTATCCGGCAAGTATGCCTGTTTATATGGAGCTTGTGAAAAACGGGGCCGCGGCTTCTCTGATGCAGTCGGGCGCAGTGCTTAAGACGGCATTCTGCGGACCGTGCTTCGGCGCGGGAGACACACCGGCGAATAACGCATTTTCGATTCGCCATTCTACAAGGAATTTCCCGAACCGTGAGGGATCTAAGGTGCAGAACGGACAGGTAGCTTCCGTTGCGCTTATGGATGCAAGATCTATTGCGGCAACTGCGGCCAATAAAGGATATTTGACATCTGCGGCTGATATGGATACTGAATTTACAAAACCAAAATATTTCTTTGACAGCAGAATTTATGAAAACAGAGTATTTGACAGCAAAGGTGTGGCAGATCCTTCCGTAGAAATTCAGTTTGGGCCGAATATCAAAGACTGGCCTGCGATGAGTGCGCTGCCGAAGCATATGATATTAAAAGTAGTTTCCGAAATTCACGATCCGGTTACGACTACCGATGAGCTGATTCCTTCCGGTGAGACGTCGTCTTACCGCTCCAATCCTCTGGGACTGGCAGAATTTGCTCTTTCCAGAAAAGATCCGGCGTATGTCGGACGTGCAAAAGAAATTCAGAAAGCACAGAAAGCAATTGAGGCAGATTCCTGTCCGTGTGAGGCGGTACCGGAGTTAAAGCCCGTTATGGACGCCATAAAAGCGCAGTATGATGACATAAGCAGAAAGACAATTGGAATCGGAAGTACTATTTTTGCGGTAAAACCGGGAGACGGTTCTGCACGCGAGCAGGCGGCTTCCTGTCAGAAAGTGCTTGGAGGATGGGCAAATATTGCCAATGAATATGCTACTAAGCGTTACCGTTCCAATTTGATTAACTGGGGTATGCTGCCGTTTTTGATTGAAGAAGGGGAGCTTCCGTTTGCAAACGGGGACTATATTTTCCTTCCTGATATTAAAAGCGAAGTGGAAAATAAATCGGAAGAGATTAAAGCTTATGTTTATAAAGACGGAGCATTGAAAGAGTTTAAATTAATGCTGGGCGAAATGACAGATGATGAGAGAAGCATTATTTTAAAAGGCTGTCTGATTAATTATAACAGACGCTAGGAGGTAGCTGCGTGGAGGAGAGAGAAAAGAAAATCAGTGCAAAGAAAGAGGATTCCGGCAGGGATCTGAAAAAATATTTAGAGATTGCAGTTGTAACATTTGTAACATTTTGCTGCTGCATACTGTTTTTCTTCTTTATATACCGCTATCATGGGTTTGCTGCATACTGGCAGAAGCTGATGGGCATATTGCAGCCGATTATTATGGGCTTTATTGTGGCCTATCTGCTGAATCCGGTTATGGTGTTTTTAGAAAGGCATCTGACGCATTATCTGCAGCCGAGGGTAAAAAATAAAAAGAAAGTAAGAAAAACGGCGCGCTTGCTGGCGACTTTGGGAGCGGTTGTATTTCTTCTGCTGATTATATTCCTTCTGCTTTATATGATGATCCCGGAGCTGATTAAAAGTATTCAGAACATGATGGTTAGCCTTCCCGCAGAACTGAAAGAATTTGAAAAATGGACAGAAGATGCGCTTCAGGAAAACGGACAGCTTTCAGAATGGATGAAGACATTGGGAATTGATTTGACCAGTGTAGTAAATTATATAGAATCATTATTCCAGAAAGAGATTCTTCCGCAGGTAAATACTTACCTCACTTACCTGGCATCCATTACGACAGGAGTAATCAGCGCATTCAAAATGCTGTTTAATTTCGTAGTCGGCCTTGTCATTGCAATTTATCTGCTGGGCAGTAAAGAAACTTTTATCGGGCAGGGCAAAAAGATTGTCTATGCAGTACTGCCCCCGAGATTTGGTAATGTAGTAGTCCGCATGATGCGGGTCAGCAATCAGATGTTTGGCGGATTTGTGAGCGGCAAAATTTTGGATTCTGCGATTATCGGTGTAATCTGCTATTTCGGGCTGGCGCTCCTTGGAATGCCCTACAGCTTATTAGTTGCAGTTATTGTAGGAGTAACGAATGTGGTACCTTTCTTCGGGCCGCTCATCGGAGCAGTGCCGAGCGTGATTTTAATCGCGCTGGCAGAACCGGTGAAAGGATTGTATTTCCTGATTTTTGTTCTGGTATTGCAGCAGGTGGACGGCAATATTATCGGACCGAAGATTTTAGGTGATTCTACGGGACTTTCGTCTTTTTGGGTGATTTTTTCAATTCTGGTCGGCGGCGGCCTGTTTGGATTTATGGGAATGCTGCTCGGTGTACCGACGTTTGCGGTTATTTATTATTTTATCCGTGAAACAGTGGCCTATGTTTTACGCAAACGCAAACTGCCGGAAGAGACGAATGCTTATATACACATGCACAATGTAGATATAAAGACAAGGGAGCTTTGTTACGAAGAAAAAAAATAGATCCGCACTTTTTTTGGGGTGACATAATTGGATAAATACGAATATAAATTAAAATCGGATGAAATGAAAGCGCTTGTAGCGGAAGGAGAATATGCAGCCGCAGCTGAAATTGCAGATTCGATTAACTGGCGTAAAGTAAAAAATGTGAATTCACTGGTCAAAGCAGGGGATATTTATGCAAAGCAAAAGCGTTATGAAGAGGCGCGGGATGTTTTGCTTATGGCATATGACCGTACTCCGATTGGCAGAATGATTATTTATCGTCTTGCAGAAATTGCAATCAAGATGAAAAATTTAGATGAAGCGGAAGAGTATTATAATGAATTTGTCGAACTTGCCCCTCATGATAATCTGAAGTATGTGCTCCGTTACAAAATCAGCAGGGCAAATCACTCTGATATTCAGACGCAGATTGCAATTCTCGAAGAATTAAAGGAAGCAGAATATACAGAAGAGTGGGCATATCAGCTGGCTTATCTATACCATAAAGCCGGTGAAAGCGAAAAGTGTATTGATGCCTGCGATGAGCTGATTTTATGGTTTGGAGACGGTATTTATGTAGAAAGAGCGTTGGAGTTAAAAATGCTTTATCAGCCTCTGACGAAATCACAGGAGGGCAAATACCGCGCTTTAAAACAGCGCAGAGACGGTGTGAAAGAAGTATATCCGCAGGAAGAAAATGTGGTTCGGATTCCTGTCGTTTCGGAGAATGTGGAGCGGTTTAATACTGCGAATCTGCAGGAGGAGCTTGCCAGGAGCATGCAGCAGATTTTAGATGCGACAGAAAAAGAAACTGTGGACGATACCATGGACAATATAAAGAAGATGGTGGAGGAGTTTCCGTATCTTAAAAAATCCGGCAGCGAAGCAGAAAGAGGTTCAGAGCCGGAAAACCATATAGAAACCGATGAAGAAATCAACGATTC
>CAOKHR010000024.1 GCA_948468325.1 uncultured Lachnospiraceae bacterium
TCCCGAATGGTTAAAACCGGTAGAAGAAACAAAAGAAGAAGACGCACCGGTTGTCGAAAATGCAGACGGCACTCCGGCAGATAAGCCAGAAGAGGATACGCAAGAAGAAGAAAAAGATGACCGCAGCACAATCTACTACGTCACAGATGAACAACAGCAGGGACAATATATTAAGATGTTCAAAGAACAGGATATGAATGCCGTCATTTTAAATCACAACATTGATACTTCCTTTATCTCGCAGCTGGAGAGACGGAATGAAAAATACAAATTTATGCGCATTGATGCCGATTTGACCGAGTCCCTGAAAGAAGAAAGCTCGGAAGAAGAATTAAAAACCGCTTCGGATACACTGTCCGAAATTTTCCACAAGGCTTTAAATAATGACAAGCTGACAGTCAAAGTAGAAAAATTAAAAGACAGCAGCATTTCCTCCGTAATTACACTTTCCGAAGAGGGACGCCGTATGCAGGATATGATGCGCATGTATTCTATGGGCGGCATGGGAATGGATGCTTCCATGTTCGGCGGAGACCAGACACTGACCTTAAATGCCAACCATGAGCTTGTCCGGTATATTCTGGAACACAAAGATTCCGAATATGTTACGGATTTCTGCGAGCAGCTTTATGACCTTGCCATGATCAGCAACCAGCCCCTGCCGGTAGAAGCTATGACAAAATTCGTAGCAAGAAGCAATAAGATTATGATGCTTTTGGCAAAATAAAAATTTTATCGGGACATCCAAAAAGATGTCCCGGTATTTATTGTTTTACAATATTAAACTGGCTGGCAAGCAGCATCCAGTTCGCCCGAAAAAAACGCATAATCTGCCAGTATCCGGCTCCATTTAAACCATACTCTTTTATCAAATCAAATTTTGCCTGCATGCTTCTGACATCTTCAAACCAGACCTCATGCCAGATTCCGTTTTCTTCATAATTAAAATAAGGAGACTGGGATTTTTCATCAAAGAGAATTTCCGCTCCCTGTGCTGCCGCAATCTGCACTGCCTCCACATTGCCGATTGTCTTTGCTTTTGTAACGCCCTGTTCAAACGGTAAGGGCCAGTCATATCCATAATTCGGTATTCCCAGACGTATCTTTTCTTTTGGTATTTCCGTTATCGCATAATCGACCACTTTTCTTACCTGAAAAACAGGCGCCACTGCCATCGGCGGACCGTAGGTATAGCCCCATTCATATGTCATAAGCAGCACATAATCCGCTGCCTCTCCCAGTCCTCTGTAATCTTTTCCTTCGTATAAAAGTCCTTTCTGGCCGGCTGACTGCTTCGGCGCCAGAGCAACGGAAGTCTGTTTTCCAATTTCCCTCATCGCTTCTGCCACTCTGCGGACAAAAGCAGTAAATACATCTCTGTCTTCTGCCAGAATATATTCAAAATCAATGTCTACTCCGGCATAGCCTTTCTGCACTGTCATATCGATAAGCTCCTCTGTCAGACGCGCAGACGCTTCCTCTGACCAGACAACACTGTGAATCAAATAATTGTTAAACTGTCCGTCTTCCCCAAAAGGCGTCAGTGTTAAAATCGGAAGAGTCCCAAATTCATACGCCTGCGCAATTAGAAACGTATCATCCAGCACAGGAGGAATCAGATTCCCTTCCGTTGTAAATCCATAAGAAAACACAGATAATTCCGTCAAATAAGGCAGTGTTTCCCGAAGCACCCAATCACTGATATAAGGATAGGCATATCCATTTATCCTCGCCGGCAGCTTTTCTGCGTATTCTTCCTCCAGCGGAATCAGAAGGGCCTGCCCAATCACTAATATGTACGGTGCAGTCAGCTGATTGGTATAGATAATAGCTTCTGGAGAAACAGAATATTTTCCGGCAATTTTGTATACGGTATCTCCGCCCTTGACAACATAAATTTCCATTGCATTTCCAATATCGGTTTTTCTTATTATATGCAGTTTTTAATGGATTGCGTCTTCAATTGTATCAAAAAAACTGTCCGTTGTAATGCTTCCGTCTGTAACCAGCTCAACCTCTTCCCATACTTCTTTGTTCAGACTGGAAGAAAGACCGGAAACAAATTCCTCATAAACATCATCAAACGCCGCTTTTTCCCTTGCCTCAACAATATTTAATTTGTTGGCGTCAGTCAGTTCTTCATTGAATTTGTTGATACATTTTATAAAGTAGAACCCGTCTTCCGTTTCAATGCAGGATGAAATTTCTTCATTGTCCAGCTCAAAAGCTGCTTCTTCCACTTTTTCCGGCAGTTCTCCTCTGCCAAATGTAATTTCCGTAACCGGCTTTTGATTATAATTGCTGGCCACTGCAGTGAAATCTTCCTCTGCTGCCAGTTTGGCTGCCACTGCATCTGCGTCATCTTTGTTTTTTACATAAATCTGCATTGCTTCCATAATCCTTGCTTCATCATCACTGACTTCATTGTTTATACCTTCCGTCAGAAATCTGTATACCTTGTCTGCAAGTGCATAATCTTCATACATGGAAACAATATCTGTTTCAGATGCCCCCGTATAGTTAAGCTCTGCTTCATTTAACGTCTTATAATATCCGGATGCCGCATCTTTTATATTCTGCTGTTCTTCTTCTGTCAGGGAAATATCCTGATCTTTGGCAAGCAGATCCATACATACGATTTTTGTCATTTCAGAAAGCGCGATTCCCTTGATATACTCTTTGAGCTCCTGCACTTTAAAGCCCTGTTCCCACAAATCGATTCCATAGCTTTTTCCATAAATATTCTGATAATTGGCAAGGTACACACGCGCTTTCGTCAAATGACAAGCGGTGTCTCCAATTCGAAACACATCCTGGCTGTCAAAGCCTCTTGTAAAAACGACCTCCCTGCCCCCAATGCTGCAGCCTCCCAAAAGCAAAGACAGCACAAGCAGCGTCAAAAGCAGTTTTTCTTTCTTATCCTTCAACAATCAAATATCCTCCGTTCGGCAGTACAAAGACTTCGCTGGCTTCTTCCACTTCCTGATCGCTCATACCGGAAATATCCATTCCCGATTCTTCCAGATATTCCTTTACTTCATCTAAATTGCGGCATACCACTGCCATACAGTCCTCTAAAAAAGCTTCTGCTTCTTCCAGATTCGAAGCTACTTCTTCACGAAACAACTGCAGCTGCTTTTCCAAAAAAGTCTCTAAACATTCTTCATCGTACATTCTTCAAGCACCTCCCATACGGTAAATATCAATGCCAAGCCGCTTCAATTCCTGATAAACCCTGGCCGCCGGCAATCCCACTACATTGTTATAATCTCCATGGATTTCTTTTATAAACACAGCACATCTGCCCTGTATTCCATATCCTCCCGCCTTGTCAAAAGGTTCCTTTGTCGCGATATACCACTGCCGTTCCGCTTCGCTCATCGGATACATTACCACTTCTGTTTCTTCATAAAAGCTGTGTGGCTGCTTTGTACCCTGTCCGCACAAAAGCAGCGTGACTCCGGTATACACTTTATGGCTTCTGCCGTTTAACATGGAAAGCATCCGGTATGCGTCTGCTTCATCTTTCGGCTTTCCCAAAATCTCACCATCCAAAGCCACTACGGTATCGGCCCCGATAACTGCCAGTGGTTCTTTTCTGTCTGTTATCTTTTGCGCGGCTTCTTCGGCTTTCTGCCTTGACAAATCCGTCACAATCTCCTCCGGCTTTGTAAAAGCCGTCTCTTCTCTGCCGCAGGCGGGAACAATTTCAAATTCCAGTCCAATCTGCTCTAACAGCTCTTTTCTCCGCGGTGACGCGGATGCTAATATAAACTTCATATCTGCTCCTTACAATTAAATATAACATGGTCTTTCAAATTACGCAATTTATACTTAAATCGGAATTTCCTGATCCAGATAAAAAGAATAAATCAATTTCTCTTTCACATTTTTTCCCAGATTATCCCGAATGGCATCCTGATACAGCTCCAGCTGCCTTTTGTAGCGGCTTACCAGTTCAAATGCATGTTTCACCCTGTCTGTCTTATAATCCAAAAGTACAATTTCTCCGTCCTCAATAAAAAATGCATCTACAATTCCCTGAATTAAAACGATGGTATGACTGCCGTCTCCCTCAATCTCATCTGCCGTACGTCCCATAACGAACGGCCTTTCCACATACAGTTCTTTCCGCTCCGCAGCCGCTTTCATGCGCAGCGCCAGTTTGGAGCGGTAAAATTTCTGCAATTTGTTCATTTGCAGCAGCCGCCGCATTTCTTCCGTCAGCTGTCCCTTTTCGACAATTTTATCCAGCCATAGATCCAGTTCTTTTTCCAGATTGCTGCTGCCGGCCAAAACCTCTACCGGAAGGTATGCAATCGCACGGTGCATAGCCGTTCCCCGCAGCGGCCCCGCATTTTCCTCCGCTTCCCCTCCGGCAAAACGCGGAATATACGGTACGATTTCCTCCTCCGTAAAAGTATTCGCCAGAAGCTCTTCTTCCTCCAAAACTGCCTCTGCGGCTCTGTGTTTTAACTCGGATACCGAATACTTTGTCTTTCTGTTTGTCTCCGCAAATTGAGGATAACGGTAAGATAACTGCTCTTTCACATAGGCATCTGCTTCTTCGTCCGGCCGCGATACCTCATATAAGAGCGTGCCCAGGCCTTCTGCCTCATCAAACTGCTCTCTTGCCTCTTCAAACACCAAATCCGAAACATCCCATACCTGTATCAAATCACCGTCTCCCGCGGCAATGACTGCCGGTAGAATCCAGTCCAGAAAAGAATTTGCTCCGGAACGCATAAGAAAAGAAAGTTCTCCCTTCCTCATTTGCAGAGAAAGCTTTTCTATTTCAGATTTTATATTTTTTGCCGTTCCTGTTATGACCAGCTTCTCTTTCGCCCGCGTCAGTGCGACGTAAAGCACCCGAAGCTCTTCACCCTGATTCTCAAGCTCTATCTGCTTTGCAACGGCTTTTTTATAAAGTGTGGCGCCTCTCACACGGGATTTGGGATCGATATAATCAAGTGCGGCTCCTAAATCAGGATGAATAACCATACTGTTCCTCGCATCCGTGCGATTAAACATTTTTGACGTCCCGCACAAAAATACAACCGGAAATTCAAGTCCTTTGCTCTTGTGGATTGTCATAATTCTCACGGCATTGGCATTTTCACTGACAAGATCTGCCTCTCCGTAATCCACCTCATACTTATGAAGTTTATCCATATAGCGGATAAAGTGAAAAAGGCCCCGATAACTCGTTTTTTCGTAGGCTGCCGCTTTTTCCAAAAGCATCTCAATATTTGCCTTTCTGCGCTCCCCTCCCGGCATTGCCGCAGCATAACGCGCATAACCGGTATCTTCTAAAATCCGGTATAAAAGTTCATGTATCGGAAGCTCCGGCACCAAATCCCGGTATGCGGATAATTTCTGCAAAAAATAATCCAGTTTGAAAGCAAGCTCCTCTGTCAGTCCTGTTCTGTCCGGCTCTAATACACAGCTGTGAAACGGTCTGTTTCCTCCGGAAATCTTAACCTCTGCCAGCTCCTCATCCGAAAAACCGTAAATCGGAGAGCGCAGCACTGCCGTAAGCGGTATATCCTGTCTCGGATTATCCAAAATCCGAAGCAGGCTCAAAATTGTCTGTATCTCCACTGCCCTGAAATATCCTGTTTTGGAAGTGGCATGCGCCGGAATTTTTTTCTGTTCAAACACCTCCATAAACGTATCGGCATACGTTCCGAAACTGCGCAGTAAAATCACAATATCCGAATATTTTATATCACGAAGCTCTCCTGTTTTCTTGTCCGTTACTTTCTGTGTACGCATCATCTGCCGGATTCTTGCCGCTGCAAGCTCTGCCTCAAGGCGAGCGGGATCTGTAAGCCCCGCTTCCTGCAAAAGCCCGTCTGCACTGTCTGCCACAAGAATTTCCGCCTGCATGTCAGTACTTTGGGGATATACCGCTGCCGGATACAAAGCCGATTCCTCATTATATTCTACATTCCCCAAATCTTTTTTCATAATTTTATAAAAAATATGATTTGACAAATCTATGACTTCCTGACGGCTTCTGAAATTTTTATGCAGCTCTATTTTCTGATTCTTAGATTCCTCTGTAGTAAATCTGTCATATTTTTCCATAAAAAGCTCTGGCCTGGCCAAACGGAACCTGTAAATACTCTGTTTGACATCTCCGACCATAAAACGGTTGCAAATCCCCATATCTTCTCTGGAAACGGCTTTCATCAGGCTTTCCTGTACCAGATTGCTGTCCTGATATTCATCTGTCATCACTTCTTCGTAAAGCTTTCTGCACTGCAGGGCAGCTTCCGTCGGTTCTTTTGTCTCCTCATCAATCAGGATTTTCAGTGCGAAATGTTCCAGATCATCAAAGTCTAATATATTTTTCTCCCGCTTTTTTGCATCATAAGCTTCCATAAATTCTGCTGTCAGACGTACCAGCTCTTCTGCCACAGGAGCCATCTTCGAAATATGCTCTGCCGCTTTTTCTTCCTCTGCAAAAAAGAACTTTTCTTTTATTTTTTTTACTGCGTCTTTGATTCCGTTTCTCTGCGTCTTAAACCATTCCAGCTTTTGCTCATTCCCGTCATATCCCCGTTTGGAAGGAAGCCTCCCAAAACAAAGCGCCGACAGAGTTTCAGAGATGCCGGCATAATCTTTTGCCTCTGCCAGCTCCCGCAAAAGCGCCACATCCTGCATAGCCGTCTCATTTAAATAATACGGCCCGTCTTCTTCCAGAGAAAGACGGACATTTTCTTCTGCCATCTCAAAAAGATTGTCAAACATATGATGAAGATACGTCAAGAGCGCCGTCATCCAGGGCTTTTTCTCAAGCTCTTTAAACCCGTTAAATCTGTAATTCTCTGCTATTTCATGCAGCCACTCCTTTGGCCACGGATAACTCATGGCGAAATGATAGAGCTTTAATATCATGTCCCTTAATTTATCGTCTGTTTTTCCGGTTGCAAAGCATTCCACAAATGCTAAAAACGCATCGTCTGCGGCTTCATAATTTCTGTTTAACACTTCTGCAATGACATCTTCTTTTAAAAGGTTTAACTCTCCCTCTTCTGCAATTCTGAAATTCGGTTCTAAATCCACCTGATGAAAATAATTGCGGATAAGGTTCAGACAGAAACTGTGAATCGTAGTAATCTGTGCATGGTGCACCAAAGCAGCCTGCTTCATCAGATGGCTGCTTGACGGATTTTGCTCAAGCGCACGGTCAATCGCACTTCCAATGCGCTCCCGCATCTCTGCAGCTGCCGCGGAAGTAAATGTCACAATCAGCATATGGTCAATGTCAACCGGATGCTCTTCTTCTAAAATTCTTCTGATAATGCGTTCTACTAAAACTGCTGTCTTACCGGAGCCCGCCGCTGCAGAAACTAAAATATTCCGATTTCTTAATGTGATGACCTGCATCTGTTCTTTTGTCCAGTCCATACTCATCCCTGATTTGCTCCTCTCATTTTTTCCAGCAGTTCTTCCGCGGAAAATTCTTCCAGCCTGCGGTATGCAAAACCCGGTACTTTTGTATCAAAATGACAGACTGCGCGGAATTCACAATAATCACACCCGGTTTTTGCTGCCAGTGCATACGGTGAAACCGAAACATCCCCTTTCATCATCCGTCTTCCCAGTTTCAGGATTGTTTCATTGACATAAGATGAGAGTGCCGCAAAATCTTTCGCTGCGAGAGTCTTCGAAGTCTTTTTTAAGCTTCCGTCTTTATTGATACCAACCGGAATTACGTCAGAATTCATACTCCTGCCCTCTTTCAGCTCCCCGTCCAGACTTTCAATAACATCTCTGTCATCATTGGCCAGCCCGTTTAACTTAAGCTCTTCAAAAATCTTTTGGGAAAGCTCTTCCTCACTTAAATCCCCGTCTGACTCTATCATCGGATCACTGACATGATAATAAAATATTCCTGCCGGAACAACTTCATAACCGGGATGTCTCTTTTCCATCAATTCCAAAGCCGCATTCATATAAACAACCAGCTGCAGCTGCAGTCCATGATACACATTTAAAAACTGAAAGCTGGTATTGCCGGACTTATAGTCAATAATCTTCACATACAGCTTATCTTCATTTGTACATGTATCAATCCTGTCGATGCGGCCCCTTAAATGCATCTTTTCCTCTTCACTCAAATGAAAATGAACGGATTTCAAATCCTCGGCATAGGAAAAAGACACTTCAAAGCTATCCGGTGTAAAACGGCCTTTTCTAATCTGATAAATCAGCGCGCTGACCGTACGCTTTAAAATCCGAAGCATTCTGTCTTTTGCATATCTGCTTCTTGCATTTTCATACAGCGCAAGATTGTGGTTTTCTCCAATCGCCTGTTCCACTGCTTCTGTAAGCAGCGCTTCGCTCTCTTCTTTCGTAATGGAAAACCAGCTGTAATGATTCTTCCGGATTCCCTCTGCAAACAACTCCAGTACTTCATGGAAGATATTTCCAAAATCTACGGCATAAAAACCGCTTTCACTCCGCTCTTTCAAATTCAGGCCGTAAGAAAGAAAATGAGAAAAAGCACAGGCCGCAAAGTTTTCCAGTCTTGTTACGCTGTTTTTCAGAACTGTTCCGTATAAAGCCCTTGTCACAGAAGCAGAAATCGGCGTATCCTCATGTACCAGTCTGGCAGCGGCAAGCAGGTTTTTTACCTCATCTTTCCATAAATCCTGATGCTCATACCAGCGGCAGAGCGCTGACCAGTATCTGATTTCCGTATCTTTTTTCTTACGGCTCCATTCAGCCGCTGATTCCATGCCTTCAATCAGAAGCCGCCTTGTGCTCTCCGGCGTTACTATCCTCTCGATAAAGGATTCTTCCTCTATTTCTTCGACAGAAAGATTCTCATACAGCTTAAGGATGGTATGTATCAGATAGGAGCTTTGCATGGCCTTTCCTTCTCCGTCTACGCGTGCATAGGACAAATACAGCTTATCGGAGGGCTTCGTCAGATTCAGATAGAGATAAAATTTCTGCATAAAAGCCTTTTCCCGCATGGTAGGCGCCAGCTCCATCTGCATTTCACCGAGCATTTCCCGCTCCGTCTGCGAAAGAATTCCGTCCGTTCCTCCTGTCTTTGGAATCACACCGTCATTCACGCCGACAAAAAACAAAACTTTAATATGCTCAAGACGCGTACGCTCTATATCGCCAACGACGACTCTGTCATATCCCGGCGGTATAATTCCTACTTTTGCAGCCTCAAATCCCGCATCCAGTATTTTGGCATATTCTTCCAGCGGAATTTCTTCATCTCCAAGCAATTCCACCATTTTGTCAAACAAATCCATCACAATTTTATAAATCTGGGCATATTCCCTGGCATTTTTTAAATCGCCTGCAGCCTCGTACGCCATTTCTTTCTGCTTTAGCTTCTGCTGTATATCGCGTGCACAGATAAAACGGTAAAGAGCAAGCGTCTGCTCTTTCACTGTAATATGTTTCTCCTTTAGCGCCTGCCAAAGATCGTCAAACTGACAGACGACTTTACCGCGGATTTCATTTATCACGGCAAGAGACTCTTCTTCATACCCTTTTGGCAGATAACAAAACAGCTCGCTCCATTTGCGGTATCCCCGAACTCCTGCCGCAAGCACATAGTTTTCCAGCAAATCCACTTCTTCTCTCGAAATCTGCGGCAAACCGGTTCTTAAGTACCGGAAAATACTCTCATTGGAAAAGTCATAGAGTACGACTTCGATAACGGCGCGCAGAAATTCAATAAACGGATGAAAAATAATCGTCGTTTTCTGGTCAATAAAAACGGGAATTTTATATTCTGCAAATACTTCTGACACATAATTTGCATACCGCTGCAAATCACCGCAGACAATTGCAATTTCTCTGTAATGATACCCGCCTTTACGCACAAGCTTTTCAATTTTTCCCGCCGTATGGTGGAGTTCTTCTCTCGGATTTTTCAGACTGTGAATCTCAAGATCCGGTTCTCCGTCAAACACAGCTCTCTTTTTTTGGCTGCGGAAAAGATTCTGCTCTAAAAAATATAAAGACGGCGAGGAATGAAACCTGCTCTTTTTTGTATTTTTCATTAAAACGGGCGTCTCTACCGCAACATGCAGCTCATCCGCCATATCCTTAAGAGATTTTATCATTTTTTTGCTCATGGCAAATAATTCATGAATGCCCGCAGAGTGCCAGGGATTTTCACGAATATCAATTGTCACCGTAACATAAATATCACTTGCAATCCCAAGCAGTCGTTTGATTAACAGATTCTGAACCGGCGTAAATCCGGTAAATCCGTCAAACACAATCACGCTGTCTTTTAAAATTTCTGACTGATCCGCCACATCCGCCAAAATCTCCAGAACTTCCTCTGCGGTTACAAATTTTCCCTCTAAAAAATCCAAAAATCCCTGATACATTGTCAGCACATCTGATAATTTATAAGAAAAACTTCCTTGCGGAAGCTTTTCTATTACCTCTGACAATTGCAGAGGCATTACGTTATATTGCGCTAATTCAGATATAAAAGATTTTATCTCTCCGATGTAACCCATCTTCGTCATATTTCTTTTCAGAACAGTCAGCGAATCGGATTTTTCCTCCGCAATCCGCCTTAAAATCAGGCTTTTGCCCGTTTCCTCTAAAATCTTATAGTGAAAACTGCCCAGCTCGTCAAAAACCCGGTATGAAAGCCTCCCAAAGCTTAAAACATCAATATTCATAATGCTCTGTCTGGGATGCATACTGACAAGATCTCTCTGTGTCTGCATGGTAAACTGCTCCGGAACAATAAAAAGAAAATTTTTATCTGGATCTGCATCGGACAATTTTATTATTTTGTCGTGTATATAATGAGTCTTTCCGCTTCCGGAATTTCCCAGAATAAACTGTAGCGCCATTTGATTTTATCCTCACTTATTTGGACGGCATATACGGAACTAAAGATCCAGCCATCTGTCCAATCGGCATAGACTGCAGCAATACACGTCCCGGCCCTGTAACTACGGTATTAAACACGCCCTCACCGCCGAAGAGCATATTTTTTACTCCCGGAACTTTCTGAATTTCTATCGAACAGGTTGCATCCATAGCCGCCAGATAACCCGTATCTACTACGATAGACTGTCCCGCTGCAAGCTCATACTCTTTGATATATCCGTCAAATTCTACGAAAACGACGCCCTGGCCTGACAGCTTCTGCATAATAAAACCTTCCCCGCCAAAGAAGCCTGCGCTGGCTTTTTTCTGGAAAAATACAGAAAGCTCCACACCCGCAGTCGATGCCAGAAAAGCCGTCTTCTGGCAGATAATATCGCGTCCCGGCGCAATTTCAAACGCACGGATGGCTCCCGGAAAACTGGAAGCAAACGCAATCATTCCCGGCGCCCCTACAGCCGTATAATGATTCACAAACATGCTTTCCCCGCTGAACATCCTGCCGAACATTTTGCCCACACCGCCGCCTACTGTCTCCATTTTCATATTCGGAGACATCCATGACATCGCGCCTTTCTCTGTAATCATCATTTCATTTGCATCCAGTTCACAGATAACGACTGGTAATGGTTCACCTTCAATTGAATATTTCATAATTCTCATTCTCCTTTTTTATTCTTTTATTTTAGTTTCAGGCAATTGCGAAAATGCCTGATTGAAAACGTCCGTTGAATAAAATATTCAATTGGCCGCTGGGCGCGCTCCCGCTCATTGGCGCTCGCAGCGGTACGTAAGCTGCGAAAATACCGCAGCTAAGTACCGGCGGCGCCAAAAGGCCCTGCGGCTCAATTGTATATTTTATTCAACTAGGTTTTTTAAAATCGTAAGTTTCAAAAATACTTGTTCTTCTATTTATACCCTAAAGTTCATCCCAAGAAGAAACACTCCTGCGAAGTGATTCTAAAATATATACCCAAAGGGCATCCCAAGATGACACACTCCTGCGAAGTGGTTCTAAAATATATACCCAAAGGGCATCCTAAGATGACACACTCCCTCTGGGATGGTCTCGAAAGGTATACTTTTATAAGTCTGCTCCAAAAACACATGCCCTGCCGGAATACCCTTTAAATATACCAGTTAAAACTTTATCCAAAATCTTCCGTCGCCCAAAACACGAATCTCCCGTTGAATTGTGAAATACGAGAGTTCAGAGCACAGCTGTGCGGCAGATACAAGTTGCTGACAGGGCTTTTTGGCGCCGCCGGTACTTAGCTGCGGTATTTTCGCAGCTTACGTACCGCTGCGAGCGCCAATTAGCGGGAGCGTGCCCTGCGGCAATTTGTATCTGCCGCACAGCGTCCGCCCAAACCTACCTCTCTTTCACTATATCAACCGTCTCCCTACAGATTGCCAGCTCCTCATTTGTAGGCACAAGCATAACCGTAACTTTTGATTCCGGCGTGGAAAGTATCACTTCCTCACCCCTCGTTTTATTTGCTTCTTTATCAATTTCAATCCCTAAAAATCCCAGATAACTGCAGATGCTTTCACGCACTTTGCCGTCGTTTTCCCCGACGCCTGCCGTAAAGCAGATTACATCCACTCCATTCATAGCCGCAGCATAAGAACCGACATATTTTGCCGCGCGGTAACAGAATACGTCCCTTGCTGTCTGCGCACGCATATTCCCCTCGCCTGCCGCACTGTCCAGATCGCGGAAATCACTGGACAGACCGGATAAGCCATAAACACCGGATTCCTTATTTAGTACTTTCATTATGCCTTCCATATCGAGATTTTCTTTTTTGGCCAGATATTCTACTGCGGAAGGATCTATATCACCGGAACGTGTTCCCATTACCAAACCCTCCAGCGGGGAAAGACCCATCGAAGTATCTATGGATTTGCCGTTTTTCACTGCGCAGATGCTTGCGCCGTTTCCTAAGTGGCATACGATTGTCTTTAAGCGGTCATACGGCTTTCCTAAAATCTCCGCGGCTCTCTTTGACACATAGCTGTGGCTGGTACCGTGAAAACCGTATTTGCGGACTTTGTATTTCTCATAATATTCATAAGGCACGCCGTAAAGATATGCTTCCATCGGCATTGTCTGATGAAATGCAGTGTCGAATACACCCACCATCGGCACGCCTTTTAATACTTCCTGACATGCACGCACACCGATTAAATTTGCAGGATTGTGCAGTGGAGCCAGATCTGAACATTCTTCTACTCCCCGGATAACATCTTCATCAATTAAAATAGAATTTGCGAATTTTTCACCGCCATGCACCAGTCTGTGTCCGACTGCATCAATTTCATCCAGACTCTTCAACACACCTGTCTTTGGATTAATCAGCGCATCCAGCACCATTTTTACGGCCTCTGTATGTGTCGGCATCGGAGAATCCGTAATCTCCTTTTCTCCGCCTTTCGGCTGATATACTAATCTTCCGTCAATTCCGATACGTTCACAGATTCCCTTTGCAAGCACTTCTTCACTGTCAGAATGAATGACCTGATACTTCAAAGAAGAACTGCCGCAATTGATGACTAATACATTCATGCTTCCATCTCCTCTTTTTATAATAATATTTATGTACCGGAGCGTGTTTGAAAATTGCTTTCTGCCAGATATATGCCGTTAAGCGGGATGTGCAGACGGCGGGAAAAAATTTAAAACACGCTCTAAGCAAAGTATAAACCTTTTTGGAATGCTAAACAATATAAAAGAAGATTTTTCTGTATAAAATTTGATGCATGGCTGCGGATCGCGCTGTCAGCAGCATAACTTGCCAACTTGCAGCTTCAATGATAAAATACCATCAGATTTGATTCATTTATTCATCGCAAAAGGAGCCATACATATGAAAGCCATAGGCATTATCGCCGAATACAATCCCTTTCACAACGGACATGCTTACCAGATACAAAAAGCAAAAGAATTATCCCGCGCAGACTATGTCATTGTCGTAATGAGCGGCAATTATGTCCAGCGCGGCACCCCCGCAATTTCAGACAAATTCAGCCGTACGTCCATGGCTCTTTTAAGCGGCGCGGATTTTGTTTTTGAACTTCCCGTGATCTGGTCAACGGCTTCCGCAGAATATTTTGCCGCCGCCGCAATTGCGCTCCTGAATGCTTTGGGCTGTGTAGACGCTGTCAGTTTTGGATGCGAAACACCGGATCTTTCCCTGCTGACTTCCATCGCAGAAATATTCGCCCGCGAGCCGGAGCCTTACCGCAATCTTCTCTCCTCTTACTTAAAACAGGGAAAAAGCTTTCCTGCCGCAAGAGAAAAGGCACTTTCTGCTTATCTTACCGGCCATGAGAATTTCCATCCGAAAGAAGAGCTTTCCTCTCTGCTTCAATCACCAAATAACATTCTGGCGTTAGAATATATGAAAGCATTGATCCGGCAGAATTCCCGTCTTACTCCATTACCTGTTCTGCGTCTTGGAAACGGGTATCATGACACACAATTTTCCGAAAATTACTGCTCCGCTGCCGCAATCCGCAAGCTGCTGTCCGATGCTTTAAAAGCGTCTTCTTCCAAAAGCGGCCTGATTAAAAAATTGTCGCCTTATATGCCGCAAAACGCAGTCAGATTCCTTTTTTCCCCAGAGCATCCTTTTCTAACAGAACAGGATTTTTCACAGATGCTTTTTTACAGGCTTCTTTGTGAAAAGGAAACAGGGTTTGCAGGCTATGCAGACGGATCTGCAGAGCTTTCAAACCGGATTTTGCATGCACTGTCTGAATTTACCGATTACAGGACATTCTGTGAACGTTTAAAGCGAAAAGAAGTGACATACACCAGAATCAGCCGTCTGCTTCTGCATATTTTATTGAATATAACTTATGCAGATTACGAAAACGGAAAGGACTGCAATTACATCCCGTATCTTCGTCTGCTCGGATTCCGACGGGATGCCGCGGGCTTTTTTTCGGAAATAAAAAAACACACTTTGCTTCCGCTGATTGCGAAACCGTCAAAGTGTGCTTCTATCCTCACAGACAATGCCCTCTCTATGTTCCAAGAAGATGTATTTGCTTCTGATTTGTACTATGGTGTGCAGGCGCAAAAAAGCGGCTCTCCATGCAAAAATGAATATGAGCGGCAGATTGTGATTGTGTGATACAAAGAAGTACTTCATTTTGGCGAGGGGCAGACGTCAGCTCCTCACCATTGTCAACCAGATTATACGGGCGCCTTTATTGCCAACACTTCTATTTTACAGAAATGCTCCTTTGTCTTTCTGTCATAACTGATTCCAACTGCCAGAATTCTTCCTGTATACTTTGGTTTTTCTCCCATTTTCCCCCGAAAACGAAGCGCATAGTTTTTATTTTTGATCTGTGCAATTTTCATAAGTAAAAAACCCATCGCTGAAAAAATCTGATTTTTTGTATGTATCTCTGTTGATGCAGGCTGCATACCCCTGCAGTTTAATTTTAATTCGCTCTTTCGAGACCATCAAAGCCAAATCATCGCGGACATCCTTTATATTGTTTCAAATATAACAAAAAATCTCATCATAAGAACCGGAACTGATCCAATAATTACTGATCTGATTGTCTGTCAATGTGTGTTCAAAAACATACCCATATTCATTTCTCCCCCGGCTGATTCTATCAGACAGTATACCCTAAAGGCATCCCTTATGCCACGCTCCTGCAGAGCTGTCTCAAAAAGTATAGCACAAATTTCTGTTAAAACCAATGTCTCATCTGCACAAGTCTGTGTCATGTGTTCATTGGCAATTTCCCAACTTTGCGTGATATTTGCACCATCAGATTGAACATTAGCAGTTCAATCTGCATGAATTCGGTCAACGCAGCCCGCTGCTTTTCAGAACCGCCTGCTTTTTTCATTAAAACATTGCACAATTCTCCGGGATTAACCCTGCACAGCTCTGTTTGGCCGTTTTGCCTTTAGATAAAATAATGTAAGTTTTTTCATTACCTATTTACAAATAATGAAGGAAGAAATATTATAACAATATGAAGCTTAAATTATTTCACAAAATTTTTATGTTTTGAATGGATTTCATGTTTTCATTCGTATTACAAGTGAAACAATAAAAATATTTATGTTTGGACAATATGAAGTGACCCCACATTTGTAGCAACGTGGATTTACCTGTATACT
>CAOKHR010000025.1 GCA_948468325.1 uncultured Lachnospiraceae bacterium
CACAACAAAATTCACACTTCCCGTTTCATCCACGCTGATAATGCGTATGTCATGCTCTCTGTAATTTTCCCTGCTGTCAATTCCTTCATTGCCAATAAAACTAAACACCTGTGATAACTGACTGCTTGTCTCGTTATAGCACCAGAGTTCTCCCCCCTGTACAAAACTGACGATATTTCCTTTTTCATTGGAAGCAAATTCAATTTCTGCACTGCGGATACCAAGCTGAATATAATTATCATAAACCTCTAAGTTCTCAGCCCTGAAAATCTGCTCCATATTCCGCTCATAATTTAAAAGATACATTCTGTCATTTGTATAACGCACCCGGTAATATTCTTCAACGTTATAATATTCCATTTCACCGTCCGCTCCCGTTGCCGTTACCAGATAATCCAGCATCACGACCGTATAAGAAGTATTAATTTCCTTGATGGAAGGCGTCGGCGCCGTCAGCCGCTCCCCTTTAAAATCAGCCCATGCCACCTGTTTTAAACTGGAATGAATGTCTGTCTTTGCCAGAGTGGAATTATCTCCCGATGCATTTGGCTCCAGATAAGTCGCAAGGCTTGCGGATGCTTCTTTGTCAAATGTTTTTTCATGGAAATCCAAAACAAAGTTCACGCATTCCGATGTATAACAATCTTCTTCCTCAATAATTCTTGTATAATAATAAATGGTATCTTCTCCGGAAAACAGCTTTAAAATCAAAAGATACTCCTCGCCCTCTTCCAGCAGATTCTGAATCAGAATATCGGCGTTTATCCTGCCCTGTGCCTCTTCATAATCTTCAACTGTACTGTCTGCAATCAGCCTGTCCATATCCAGGCTCCGGATTTCATAGGAAAGCCCGTCCACCTTTGTGTCATACATACTGATCTGTACGGGCAGAATTCTTTCTGAATTTACAGGCGTAATCGTATCACGCATATAAACGGCATTCATAGGCGATATATAGCCCCGCAGCTCATTGATTGCCGTTGTCCCGTCTGTATCCCTTATATATAAGGAAACCAGAGGAAGCGTTGCATCTGCCATTTCTGTTGTCAGGTCCTGATTCGAATGATTTGTCATCTGTCCAAATCCTAACACGGCACAGCAAAACACGGCAAGCAGCACCAGAATCTTTATTATTCCTTTTTTCATGGACTTCTTTCCACCTTTCATACCATGGTTTTAGCTAAGCTAAAACCATGGCTAACCTGTAAAACATTTTACCACCATTTTCTGCAGCAGCGCCTGCGCCTGCCCCGGCGGCGATACATTTCATCATATAAAAGCACCTGTATCACGTCCAGCACATCCCTGTCTCTGCCGCGTTCTTTCCGCTCTGCATTCTGCATCGGAACTGCCTTATCGTAAATCGCAGCTGCTGTTTTATATAGAAGCACCCGATCCGGATATTCGTCATACATCATGCTTCCTTCGTATTCCATTTTGTCACATTCCTCCTCAACGTATGCAAGCAGCTTTTTCATACGCTTCGGATACAATTCTTTCATGCGCTCCATATCCCGTTCGTATTCTTTTTCTGTCTGATATACATTTGTCATCGGATAGGTCAGATAAAACGGCATCTTTTGCTTATATTCTTCCGGTATCCGCATATAAGGCTCTGTAAATCGGTTCATGCAATGGCTCCGTTTCAAATATCTATATACTATATGCGGATTTTATCCAGTTGTTCCACTTTTCAAAAAAAGCATCTTCCGATACTTTTTTACTCTATACTAATAATATCTTATACAAAATGCAATAGCAAATTTTACTTCTGAATTTCACAAATTGAACATATTTTATTTATATTGAGTGTTTTCTTTAGAATTCTTAAGAAATTTTTATAAAAGTTTTCCATTGATTTTTAACAATATGCGTTATATTCTTGAATACGCGGTAACAAAAAAGGCAGCAGCCTGTGATAAATACTTTAAAATACATGGAGGGACTACTATGAAGAATTTATTAAATCGTATTCCTAAACTACATATAGAATTCGAAAAAAGAGCTCGTATTATTTATATACTGAACCGTTATTCGCTTCTCTGGCACGCCATTCTTTCTATGGCTCTGTGTTTTACGATTGAAGTGATTTCCAGACATTCTTTTGGAAAAGCACTCAGTTTTTTAACCCTGCACACATGGGCATTTGTATATAATTCCTTTATTATATTCGCATCCCTGGCTTTTGTATACCTGGTTCGCAAAAGGGCATTTGTGCGTGTCATTATCAGCGGCTTCTGGATATTTTTGGGGACGGTTAACGGATGTATTTTATCCAATCGTGTAACACCTTTTGGATATACCGATTTGAACTGCATTTCCGACCTTTTATCCATGCAGAATACAAATTATTTTACGGCAAAAGAAGCCGTGCTCTTTGTCAGTGTTATTGTAATGTTTCTGGCATTTTGTGTTTATTTGTTTCTGAAAGGCCCGAAATTTCAGGGAGAGCGCAGGAAAGTCTTTACGCCGTGCATGGTTGCTTTCTGCCTTATGATGGTGCCGATTACAACACAGGCAGCGCAGAGTTCCAATATTCTGGCTTCCTATTTTGCAAATATTGCACAGGGATATGAAAATTACGGCTTTGTATATGGTTTTTCTACCAGCGTTGTGGACAGAGGCATGAGCAAACCGGATAATTATTCCAAAGAATCCGTGGATGCCGCCAAAAATGTTTCCAGGAAAAAGACAGAAGTAAAAAACAAGCCGAATATTATTACCGTTCTTCTGGAATCTTTCATTGATCCTACGGAAGTAAATTACCTGAATCTTTCAGCGGATCCTATTCCGAATTTCAGAGAGCTGACAAAAAATTACACATCCGGCCATCTGACCGTTCCCGTTGTCGGAGCCGGAACTGCCAATACAGAATTTGAAATTTTAACCGGTATGAATATGCAGTATTTCGGAACGGGAGAATATCCTTATAAGACGATTTTAAAGCAGACGGATTGTGAGAGCATTGCTTCCGATCTTTCGAAAATCGGTTACGGTACGCATGTCGTACACAATAACGGAGGTAATTTCTACAGTCGGGCAAATGCTTTTTCCATGATGGGATTTGACTCATTTACCAGTAAGGAATTAATGAATATACAGGAATATACGCCGCTTGGTTCCTGGCCTACAGATGATATTTTAATCGATGAAACGATAAAAGCGTTAGATGCAACGAAAGACCAGCCTGATTTTGTCTATACGATTACGGTACAGGGACATGGCGATTATCCGAAAGATAAAATTCTTACGAATCCGGAAATTACAGTAAGCGGAGCAGAGGATGAAGAAGCAGACAACCAGTGGGAATATTATGTTAATATGATTCACGAAGTAGATAAATTTGTGGGAAATTTGATAACTGCGCTGGATGAACGTGGTGAAGATACCATCGTTGTATTCTTCGGCGACCATCTTCCGAGTCTGGGCCTTTCGGATTCTGATATGGCCACCGGTGATACATTTAAAACAAGATATGCAACCTGGAATAATATGGGCCTTGCAAAAGAAGATGCCGACCTTACTTCCTATGAACTGCTGGCAAGTACGACGAATGCGCTTGATATTCACGAAGGCACCATATTTACATACGAACAGAATGCATTAGATAAGGGAATTTCCGGAACCGAAAGTTATTTAAGCGGCTTAAATCATTTGCAGTATGATCTGCTGTATGGCGAGCGTTATGCATACAACGGCGAAGATTTATATCCGGCATCTGACCTTGTTATGGGCGTGGAAGATACGAAGATTACAAATATTTTTCCTTCTCATTATGCCGGTTATGTCACAATAAACGGCGAGAATTTCACACGCTGGAGCAGGATTTATGTCAACGATGAAAAAGTTACTACGATTTATGTCAACGGCTCTCAGCTGCGTCTGTACGCAGACGATATTGAAGACGGCGATACGGTTGTCGTAAATCAGCTTGGGTCCAGCAATACTGTTTTCCGAAGTACGCCGGAATTTATTTATGATGTCCCAAACGCCTTAGACGGCACAGAATCCGGTATAACAGAATAAATATACATAGTGAAAAAAAACTGTCTCATACTATTATGGGGCAGTTTTTTGTGTTATACTTTTTAAGACCGCTCCGCAGGAGTGTGTCATATTGGGATACTCTTTGGGTATCATATGGCAGATTAAAATTATCGAGAAAGGAAGTGTTTCTATGAAAGATTATGCAAAAGATTTCTATGAAGATTTGGAAGAATTCAAAAAAGTCACACAGGAATTTTATGATAAAAAGATTCCTGTTGCGAAATATAAGGGTTTTTCCGGAGGGTATGGAACTTATGCGCAGAGAGGCGGAGAGCTCGGCATGCTTCGTTTAAGACTCCCGGGAGGACGAATTACAAAAGACTCTCTCCGTTTCATTACGGAAAGTATTGATAAATACCAGATTGACCGTCTGCATCTTACTACCTGCCAGACAGTACAGCTTCACAACTTAACTGCCGATGCAATCTGTGCTCTTGTGGAGAGTGCGTGGGCGCATGGTATTATTACACGGGGAGGCGGCGGTGATTTTCCGCGGAATGTTATGATGTCTCCGTTAAGCGGCGTCGAAAAGAACGAACCGTTTGATCTGACAGGATATGTTCAGGCGGCTTCTGATTATCTGCTTGGTTTTATCAAAACCGTGAAGCTTCCAAGAAAGCTGAAAGTCTGCTTTTCAGGAAATCGTGGGAATTTCCCGCACGCTACGTTTCGTGATTTGGGATTTGTTGCAAAAGAAAATCACACCTTTGACGTTTACAGTGCGGGCGGTCTCGGAAAACAGCCCAAAATGGGCGTCCTTGTGGCAGAAAATGTAGAGCCGGAAATGATTCTCTACTATATAAAGGCTATGATAGAAACGTTTGTCTCCTATGGCAATTATGAAAACCGCGCAAAGGCCAGAACACGTTATATGCAGGATACACTGGGAGCAGAAGGGTACCGCAGTGCATATCGCGAAAAATTAGAACGCATTCTGGCAGAAGAAGATTTGAAAATTCATCCAGAACCGCTTTCTATTACAAAAAAAGGCTGCGGCACATTATCACATCCCCGTGTTACGGAACAGAAACAGCCGGAATTATATGCAGTAGCTTATCATCCGATTGGAGGGAATCCTTCTCCTGCTATGCTGCATGCCATATATGATGTCATCCTGCCTATGGAAAATGTCGAAATACGTCTTTCACCGGATGAGGGTATGTATTTTATCAACTGCACCGCAGACGAAGCAAAGACACTGCTTGCACTGACAAACGATGGTGCCGAAACTTTATTTGAAACTTCTGTCGCATGCATCGGCAACCATATTTGTCAGATTGGCTTAAGAGATTCACAGGCTCTCTTAAAAGCCTGTGTAGATGCCGTACGTCCTTATCGGTTTGCTGACGGAGTGCTTCCCAAAATACGTATTTCCGGCTGCCTTTCTTCCTGCAGTGCCCATCAGGTTGCTTCTCTTGGCTTCCGCGGTGCCGTAAAGCAGTCGCCTGACGGCCCCAAAGCAGCTTTCGCCGTATTTGAAGGCGGAGATGAAATCTACGGAAAAGAACAGTTCGGAAATGAAACAAACGTAATGATTGAAGAAAACATTCCAAAATTTCTCATCGAATTAGGTCAGATTATCAGCAGTGATAATACAAAGTACAATTTATGGATTGAAAAAAATCACGATGTATTACTCGAATTAATCAAAAAATATTCCGCGTAATACGCAGCTTTTCCGGAATACAGCAAACAGCAGCGCCGCATCAGAAAATCTGACGCAGCACTGCTGTTAAACTTTCAATTCCGGCAATCCATAAAAGCACTCCTCCGATTCCATACGCCTTGCGTCTTGGTGCAAATCCGTAATGATAACCCGTATAAGTTCCTGCAATAACAGCCAGAACAGATAAAATAACTATTGCCGTCATACAAAACAGCCTGCCTGATTCTGCAAATCCGAATGCAATTCCGGCAAGCAGTGTATATCCTCCCACGCCGACCATTCCATTCCAGATACTTTTTCTGTTAAAGCTTTCCTCTCTGTGCTCATTTATTTTTTCATTACGGACTGCTTTCATAATCAGATGAATTCCAAGCCCCACATAAATAATAACAGCAATTCCATTTCCGATAGATTGTTCCTTTTCTGCAATTTCCTCACTCTGGAGGAAAAACGATGCCAGAAAACTTCCGGCAGAAAAGGCTGTCAGCTGCCAGATACATACCAGACAGCTGATGAATGCCAGACCTTTTTTTTCAATCTTTGCAACAACGGAGCCCTGACACTCCATCGTTGCAAAAATATCCAAAGAAACACCGCCAATAATTAATAAACTCTCTAACCACTGCATACCTACACCCCTTTTGAACCTCTGACAACGATATTGTGGTTATTTATCCGCCTTGATTTCTCCTGTTTTAATGATAAATTTTACATTTCCCGCAATATCATCTGACTTACCGCCAAAAGATTCATATGATTTTCCCGCATCCATCACATCCTGTATACGGTTTACAAAATCTTTCACATCGCCGTTATAGCTGTTGACTAATTTTTCAATTCCTTCTTCTGCAAACTTTGTTATACCGTCTGAAAGCTCTTCTGAGCCGTCTCTTAATTTCAAAACTCCCTCAAGCATCTGGTTTTTGCCGTCCGCCAGCTGTGCTGCCCCGCTGTTTAATTCATCATTTTTGGATGCCAGTGTCTGGCTTCCGTTGTATAACTGCTCAATTCCGTCTGTCAGCTGCGGCATCTTTCCGGACATACCGTTTACGCCCTGGCTTAAAGCCTGCATACCTGTTACAAGACTGTATCCTGATTTGGCATCTTTCTTTTCAATGCTCTGCGCAATCTGTTTTTTTGCCTGCTCCGCGCCTGCTACTGCCGCCTGACCTGCTGCCTGGCCTGCCGCTGTCTTTGCGCCCTGTTTTACACTGTCCGCAACTGTCGTTCCCACAACGTCCTTTGCCTGTGCTGCGACACTTACAACTACGCCCGGCGCCACCTGTTCTGCAACATTTCCGGCTACCTGCTCTGCAACACTTCCGGCTACTTCTTCTGCCACTTTGCCTGCCACCTGGTCTGCTGCGCTTCCGGCTGCCGCTTCTGCAACGCTTCCGGCTACATTAGATGCCACTGTTCTGGCTGTCTGGTCTGCCACATTACCTGCTGCCGTACCGATTGTCCCAAGCAACGCCTGAAGCTGTGCCTCTGCTGCCTGTGTTACCTGTGCCTGAATGGCGGCATTTCCCATTGCCTCTTCTAACGTAATGCCCTGTGCCTGTGCCGCCTGCACATATCCTGCTGCTTTAAATGCTTCTCTCAATTGATTTTTGGCATCGTCCGTGACCGCGCCTGCCGCTGCGCTCACTGCCTGATCTCTTGCTGCTCCTGCAATCTGATCCAGCTGTCCGCTTATACCTGCCTCTGCCTGCTGCTTTGCCGCTGCCGCAATTTCTGCCTTCTGGGACTGTATCTGCGCCTGTGCCTGATCTCTTGCTGCCGCCGCAATTCCTGCTTTCTGGGACTGTATGGCTGCCGCCGCCGACTGCTTTGCCGCTGCTGCAGCAGTCTGTTTTGCTCCGTCAGAAGCAACGGCCGCATAAAACTGCTGTGATGCCTGTGCTTTGATATTATTATAGCTTAACGCATTGGAATCATCTGCAAACTGCGCCTCCACTGCCTGCTCTGCCGCACTTGCTGCCGCTGCTGCCGCCGATGCCTGTGCCTTGCTGTCCATTTCCGTATTTAATGCTTTATCCAGTGTTTTCATTCCGTCATTTAAGGTATTGACGCTCTTTACCAGATCTGAGATACCGCTTATTAAAATGCCGGTCTGTCCTCTAAGCGTTCCGATTCCGTCAGCTAACTGTTTTGTCCCGTCGGTATAAGCTGTGATTCCGCTCTGCAGGGAGTTTACACCGTCTGAAAAATCCCCCATTTTCTGATTCAGCGTATCCAGTCCGTTAAAAAGTTCTCCGGAACCGTCCTGCAGCTGGTCCGTCGCGTCGGACAGCTCGTCTATTTTGTCATCCAGTCCGCCGAAATCCAGTGTCTTTCCTCCTGAAAGCTCCGATGTTCCGACTACAACCGTCATTGTCATATCCAGTGAAAAATCTTCTACATCAGCAGTTACTTCTACATAATCCGGTATGGAAATATCTTCTGAAAAATCTTTTTCGTCTATTTTCAGGCTTTCTTTCAATCCCGGCACGGCAATGCCTACCGCAATATTGGCATCTCCGTTTGTAATTACTTTGCCGTTTTCTACTTCTACATTTGTAAAATTGTCATCTAAAATCATACCGGATACTACGGCAAACGGTACATAAACATCGCCGTCTTTCTCATTATTGGTATAGTCAAAACGAATTTTTACTTTTCCGCTTTTTCCGGCAATTTCTTCCGGCGACGTCTCTTTCCCGTCCAGATAGTAAGTGAGCTTTGTTGTTACGGGTGTTTCTTTTTTTGTCGTTCCCTGATAATAAATATCTTTTCCGTCTGCTTTCCAGCTTAATTTACTGCCATTCTTTTCAAAGGTCTCATCGCCTTTTACATTTTCAATATCCAAAAGCTCCGAAACATCTTCCAGCGTATCTTTTCCATCCGGATTTTTCAGCCACTCACTTACAATCGTTGTCTCTGCTTTTCCGGTATTGTCCGCAATGACATATACGGTTTCTTCTTTTCCCGACTCTTTCGTTTCCCCTTTTTCGCCGTCTTTTAAAATATCTTCAAATCCATCAAATTCTTCTGATGTTTCTGATGCTTCTGTTTTATTTTTAGCGGATTTTGCAGCATACACATTATATGCCGTTGCACTGCTTCCGATTAATGCAACTGTTAAAACTCCTGCTGCGATACGTATCACATACCTGTTTTTGAATTTTTCTTTTAATTCTGCTAATTTCATAATTATATTCCTCCTGAAAATTAATTTATTTATTTTTAGGTTTAAAGCCGATACTCGTATGAATAATCATTTTGTCAAATACCATAAAGAGCGCCGGAAGTATAAAGGCTACGACAAACAAACTGATGATGGCTCCCCTTGCAAGCAGCATGCACAAAGAACTGATCATATCAATACTTGAATACACGGCTACGCCAAATGTCGCGGCAAAGAAGCTGAGTGCACTGACTACAATTGACTGCAGGGATGAATTTAAAGCTGTTATAACGGCTTCTCTCTTTTTGGCCCCTTTGCTCCGCTCTCTTTTATAGCGGTTCGTCATTAAAATCGCATAGTCTACCGTCGCTCCCAGCTGAATCGTTCCGATTACAATTGAGGCAATAAACGGAAGCACGGTTTTCGTATAGTAAGGTATTCCCATATTGATAAAGATTGCAAACTCAATTACGGCAACCAGAATTACCGGCAGCGAAATTGATTTTAAGACAACTGCAATGATCAGGAAAATGAAGGCAATGGAAACTACATTTACAATCTTAAAATCTCTGTCTGTAATTGTAATCAGATCCTGCGTACACGGCGCTTCTCCAATGAGCATTGCCGTCTTGTCATAGCGTTTGATAATCTCCCGCAGTGCGTCACACTGTTCGTTTACTTCATCGCTTCCTGTCTTGTATTCTGACATTACATAAATCATCTGGTATTTGCCGTTATCCAGAATCTTACGAATATCGTCCGACACCATTTCATCCGGAACCAGCGGCCCCGTAACGGCATCCAGTCCCAATGCCAGTTTTACGCCTTTGACATTCTGCATCTCTTTTTCCATCTGATAAGCTTCTTTCTCAGAAAGACTGCTGTCTGCCAGAACCACGTGGGTTGCACCCATATTGTATTCCTTTTCCAGTGCGTTACCCGCTGCCACACTTTCTAATTCCTCCGGCAGAGTTCCCATCAAATCGTAATATACCTGATTGTGGCTTTGTGCATAAAACATCGGGCCGATCACAACAACAAAAATCAGAATGAAAACCGGATAAAACTTTGTGACAAATTTACCGGTTTTTCCAAGATCCGGTATTACAGGTTTATGTTTTGTTTTCTCAAGCCACTTGTCCATAACCAGTATCATGGAAGGAAGGATTGTTACACAGCCGATTACGCCGAATACGACGCCTTTTGCCATAACGACTCCCAAATCTTTTCCAAGGGTAAATGTCATAAAGCACATTGCCAGAAATCCTGCAATTGTCGTTATGGAGCTTCCTACTACGGAAGATACTGTCTGTGAAATCGCATGTGCCATCGCCCGGTGCTTATCATCCGGATACCGCTCCTGATTTTCTTCATAACTGTGCCACAGGAAAATGGAATAATCCATGGTAACTGCCAGCTGCAGCACCGCCGCAAGCGCCTGTGTAATAAAAGAAATTTCTCCGGAAATCTTGTTTGTTCCCAGGTTATAGAGAATTGCCATTCCGATACTCAGCAGGAAAATTACCGGTATTAAATAGGAATCCATGGTAAGCGCCAGCACCAGCGCCGAAAGTCCGGCAGCGATAACTACATAAATAATTGCCTCGCTGTTGCATATTTTTTTAATATCGGTAACAACTGCAGACATTCCGCTAAGCAAACACTGCCTGTCGGTCAGCCCTCTGATTTCCTCTACCGCCTCCAATGTCTCATCTGCGGACATGGAAGTATCAAACGTAATGATTAAAAGAGAACTCCCTGTTTCCGCATTTTTAAGCGTTTCCTTAAGATCCTGGGGAAGTATTTCCATAGGTACGGATATGTCTGCAATCGCCCCGTACCATAAGACGTCTTTTACATGCTCAACGTCTTTCAGCTTGCCTTCCAGCACGGAAATTTCTTTGTCCTCCATACCGGAGACTACACATACGGAAAATGCGCCCGTACCGAATTCCTCAAGTAAAATGTCCTGTCCTTTCATCGTCTCTATATCTTTTGGCAGATATGAGAGAATGTCATAATTGATTCTGGTTGTCACATATCCAAACAACGATGGAATCAATAATAAGAAACTTGCGATCAGTATAGGAATCCGAAATTTTACTACCTGCTTTCCAAATTTAATCATCTTTCTTTCACATCACTTTCCTTGTTTTTTCATTTTCCGTTAATCAGTATATAAAAAAAGACTGAATATGCAAATATTCAATCTTTTTTCTTTGTTTTTCCACTTTATACAAATTATTTATTTTGTATATTTCAAAAAACATCTGTCTTAATTTGTATTCCGAAAGGGCATCCCTGGATGACACACCCTTTCAGGGTGGTCACATAATGTTTGCCCGAAAGGGCATCCCTGGATGACACACCCTTTCAGGGTGGTCACATAATGTTATCATTCGGTACGCCAAATAAAATTTCTGCAACGGAATGATTCAGCATATAATCATAAATCTCTACCAGCTCCTTTGCAGAAACTGCCATTTTGCTCTTAATCCACACTATGACAACGGAACACATAGACTGGGCATAATATTCTGCAATACGCTCCGGCGTCAGCCATGAAAATTTGTGCATCTTCTCTTTTGCATTAACTTTTACGATTTCTAAAAGTATTTTCTGCACACAGCTTCTGGCAATTGATTCAAAAGAATTCTGCCCCTCCAGACGGACAGCCTGTATATAAAAATCCTGTTCTTTTTCAATATTCATAAACAAAAGCAGAAGCGCCTCATTAATCATCTGATTCTCAATCAAAGGACGCACCGGTTCTAAAAGTTCCGTTGAAATAATCCATTCCAGCAATTCGTATTTGTCCTGAAAATGATTGTAAAAGGTAGGCCGTATAACTCCTGCTTTATCTGTAATCTGTTTGATGGTAATCTTTTCTATCGGATGCTTAAGCGCCAGTTCTTTAAAACTTTTTGCAAGCAAAGTATTTGTTGCATTCATTCCCTGCACAGTTTCATTTCCCCTTCCCAATCCTTCAAAAGCATTCTTATTTTATTCGTCCGGTTCTTTATATGGCCTGCTTTCTTCTATAATAATGTCTGCATCCACTACATCTAAATCTTTCTGTCTTTCCATAACTTCTTTTTCGGCTTGTTTTACGGCCCTGGTGACACGGCTGATAATCCAGATATCAGAAATTCCGTCATAAATCAATACGATACCCACAAAACTAAGTGTAATGGAAATCACACCGAAACAGTCTATAATACATACAATTCCGAATATCATGCCAATCAGTGACATAAGAATCAAAATCGCCCAGGACTCGTAGCCGTTTCTTTTTGCCTCCACCGCATATTTAAAATCTTCCAGGCCGTGCACAAAAAGCACTGCACCGATACCGATAAACCATATACTCTGAATACTGTCAGGCCTCAAAAATATCCAGATGCCCACAAGCAGAAGCACCAGCCCAAACAACAGATGCAGGCTGTGTTTCTCTTCTTTTTGAAAAATATATCCGGCAATCCTGACTGCTCCCGTAAAGGCAATCACCGCTCCAATTGTTTTACAGACTACCATCGTCACCTCAATCGGCCACAGAATCAGGACAATACCAAGTCCAATGCAGACAGCCGCACTGATAATCACGTCAATTTTTAAGCGTTCCATCATTTCCTTCATATAATAAGCGCTCCTTATCTTTTATCGTTCCCTTACCACAATAGACGGAAGAGCAATTTCACTGTACTGTGTCGAAATAATTTTGCCGCGGGATACTCTGGAATATATTCCCTGAAATTCTCCGTTATAGACAAACAGTCCTGTCAAATTAGAAACGGAAATAAATTCTGCAGCTGCACCCCTGGAAAAATCAATATTCATCGTCTGATAAGGTACGCAAAACTCCTGTACCAAATATTCCTTCGTCCTGTGGCTGTCTGCGATTTCTTTCCATTTTTCCCTGGAATCATACTCTACCCCGGCAAACACTCCTTTTGAGCCGTAAGAGTCTAACGGTTTTAAAATCCATCTGTCTTTGTTTTTTATTATATCTTCATACGGCAGATAATCTGCTGTCATAAGTACAGTATATGGCACATGCGCCTTTACATACTCTTTTTCTTCTGCTGTCAGAAATTCCTGCGTCGCCGGATGATGCAGCATTTGATAAAGTACTTTGTTGTGTGCAATCTGCGTCGTAAAATCTCCGATTAAACATACGGCTTCGTCTTTTACTGCCGCAATAAAATCCGAAACTTCATCATAGTGTTTCATAATATCGCCTGTTACGGCCCTGCGGTAAATTAAGTCAATCGGGACACCGTCATTTCCATATAAGCTGCCGTCTTTATATTTTAAATCCCTGATTTCACAGATTTCACATTCTGCACCGGCCTTACGGTAGCTTTCCGCAAAAATCTCAAATTCATTGCCTGTAGCGCTCTCCATAAAATCTACGATTGCCACATGGGGATGCTCTTTTGCCCCTTCTGTCTGATGATAAATAGCAAGCGACGTCTTTACCCAGCTGTCAAATAATTCAAATGTGTGAATCCGATATTTCTGCTCAAGCATCTGATAACCGGCTGTCAGCTTCAACGCATGATTTAGCTCCCGGTCTTCATTCATTGCACTGGAACCGTCCGTATTAAATTCGCAGAATTTAAAATCCTTTGTTTCCTCATTATAAAAAATATCAATCCGCGCAATCGGAATCCTGCTTTTATAACGCGGCTCCCGCAGAATCAGCTCTTCTAACTTCTCCGGAAAGCCAAACAGCCTTCGATACGATGCATCTTCTCTGTAATGCAGGATTACCTGATCAAATATTCCATATAAAACTTTAATCAGCCGCCTGAAATTCGCAATATCTTCTTCCGTAAACATCTTCGGTATATAAAGTGTGCTGACGCATCTGCCATGGTATTTGGCAGTGGAATTATTGATATAAGCAATTTCCTCTAATGCGCTTTTCGCATGATAATCTCTTTCGTTTCTGATATTTTTACAATATTCCTGATTCAGTTCCGTAAGCTGCACATTGACCTCCTTTTATGGTTGTTCTGATCTGTTATGTAGTATACCATATCCAAATTTTAAAGTCTATCCATCCAAATTACCCCTGTCCCAGATACAGCAGATAAATCAGTGTAAATACCAGTCCTACATAAAACAAAAGCAGTCCAAAAGAAAGACTTCTCTGGATAATCGCATTTGTCTCCATAATTTTTTCCCGCTGCATTGCCAGTCTGTGTTCATAGGAAATTTCATGCTCCGGTGCGGACTGTCTGAAAATCTTCCGTTTCACCCGGCGTACCCAGTCCATAAAAGCTCCAAGCAGGTGTGTATATTCCGTACCTTCCGCCAATTCATGGGGAATCTTCCGGTCTTTGTATATACTTTTACGCAAAATCAAAATCACGGCGTCTGCCAGACTGTCTAATATCCTGCAGACAAACCTTGCCAAAAACGGCAGTACCGTAAGCAGCAGCGGACGGTACAAAAGTTCTTCCAGATCCCACCACTTCGGCCAGCAGTCTTTATAATCTTTCAGTCCGAATTTATTCGTCATCATAAACTTCCGGATTCCGGCGTACAATACAATACCTATCCCAATTGAGATAAATCCGCCTTTTAAATTCTCTAAGCTGAAGTAAGAAACTGCATGAACTTCTCCGCTTAAATTCATAAATTCCTGCCCCATATTGGCAATCCTGTCGGATACAAGACCCGGAGCGATGCCGAGAACAGGCAGAACAACAGCGCTTCCTGCAATTGCAAACGCACTTAAGGGACTCATATAATTTTTCATCTCCTCAAAACGGGCCTGCTCTTTTTTATCGCTGTTTTCTTCTATAAATACTGCTACATAAAGCTTCGTCATATAAGCAAGCGTCATACCGCCGCTGATTAAGAAAATCCACTCCGACATTTTAAGGAACCCGGAAAGTGAAGCTGCCGCTTCAATCCCTTCTACAATACTTTCATGCAAAAGTGTTTTGCTGACATATCCGTTCATCAGGGGAATGCCTGAAATTCCAAGCGCTCCTGCCAGAAAGCAGATATTTAATAACGGTTTTTTTCGTCCGAACCCTCTGATTTCGTTGAGATTTAATTTATGGATGTTCATTACCACAACTCCGGCAATCATAAACAATACCAGTTTAATCAGGGAATGATTCACCATGTGTAAAAGCGTTCCGCGGACTGCAAGCGCATTTTCTTCTCCTAAAATTCCCTGCATTCCAATGCCGATTAAAATAAATCCAATCTGGGACATGGAAGAACATGCAAGCGTCCGTTTTAAATCTACGGAAAACACGGCTAAAAGCGCACCGCCGAACATCGTAAAAAGCCCCAGGGAAAAGATTAAAATGCCCCAGTTCATGTCATACAAAAATACATTGCAGCTCACTGCCAGCACGCCGAAGATACCTGCTTTTGTAAGGATACCGGAAAGCAGCGCGCTTGCCGGAGCCGGAGCCACCGGATGTGCTTTCGGCAGCCAGATATGCAGCGGAAAAGCGCCCGCTTTTGCTCCAAATCCGACTAACGTACAAACACCCGCGATATAGAGCATTTTTTTATCTTCGCAAACGGCAGACGCAGCTAAAAGTTCTGACATTTCCAAAGTCCCAAGCGTATGGTACAAAAGAAAAAGTCCCATTAAAAGCACCATACCGCCGATTACGGCTACCCCAAGATATGTCTCTGCCGCCCGGACGGCGCCTTTTGTCTCCTCCTGTACGACCCAGACATAAGATGTAAATGACATAAGCTCAAAAAAGACAAATGTCGTAAAAAGATCCGCTGATAAAAATACGCCGAGTGTTGCGGAAAGTGTGACTAACTGAAAGAAATAATATCTTCCCAGATGTTTTTCATGCCCCAGATATTCTCTGGAAAACAAAAGTGTCATCATCCACATAAAAGCCGCCACAAGGCCGTATACACTCCG
>CAOKHR010000026.1 GCA_948468325.1 uncultured Lachnospiraceae bacterium
CCCATAAAAAAATTTTGTTTTTTTTTACCATTTTCAGGTGTCTCAAAAAGTGTACTTTATGGAACTGCTTTGAAAAATGAAAAAGAGGAGGTAAAGAAAATAATGAAACAAAAGGTTTTGAAGCGGGTGCTGGCGTTTGCGTTGTCAGCGGCGCTTGTGCTGCCCGGTGTTCCTGCGGATACTTTTGCAGAGAGCGCGGCTGCGTCAGAGAACGTTGGTGAATTTGCCGAATTTGTTATTACAAATCCCGGCGATCAGGTAACGGCGTACGCAGGACAGCCGCTTGTATTTTATGTACGGGCAAGAGGGGCTGTAAGTTATGCGATGACGACAGGGGTCGGTGAAGGAAATACGGCTGCAGTTTTTAATGGGACAACAGGGCAGTTTAGATGGATGCCGCAGAATGATGATCTTGGAAAGAATTATACGGTGCGGTTTACTGCAACGGATGCAAGCGGCGCAACTACAGAAAAAGATGTGAAGATAGCTGTCGGCGCTGCGGAGAGTGTCTATAAAACAGCGACGCTTCTTGTGTCGGAGGATATTTCCGTTCATGGATATGAGGGCAATAAAACAAAGAATTTGGGGATTCTGCCTGTTTTATATGTAAACAGCAAGAGTGCGCAGGATCATATTTTAAAGCCGAGCGGCGGCGATTCTTTTATGTCTTTGCTGAAATTTAATCTGGAAGAAGGTTTTAAAGATGAAGAAGGCAGCGCCGTTACGGTTGATCTCAGTAAAGTAGTTTCTGCTTCTCTTGAGCTTACATATGTCTCCAGGCAAGGCGGCGTCAGCGGGGAAGCAGTGGATAAGCTAAGAGTCGGCGTGCTTCCGGACAATACCTGGGAAGAAGGAACGGGGGCCGAGGCGGACGTTGGTGATAATGCGAATTGGTTAAACAAAGAAAGACTGTTAAGCAAGCTTAACGGTATTACCTATAATTCCGAAAATACGGCAGAGTCGGAGGAATATTCACTGGCAAATGAAAACAGCGATACATTTAGCGGTTGGGGATATTTTAAAGACAATTGGCACTCGCAAAGGAAATATGAGTTTAACATCAGCGGACGGAAAATTCGCACGGATGTTACGAAGTTTGTCAAGGCAAAAGCATCGGACAATGATAAAAAATTATCGCTTGTTTTTAATGAAACAGCGGGTGTTGATTCAAATGATAATGGAGACAACGGCAGAATGCACGGCTTTGTCAGCAGGGAAGGCGCGGGGTTAAGTGAAGCGTTTAACGGTCATGCTAATTATACGGAGCCTTTTACGTCAGCAAGTATTAATAATCTGGCGCCTACATTAGTTGTGACATATGAAGCGGAGACCGTCAGTGATGCAATTTCCGGAAGCGACTACATGGTTCTGCCAAAAGATTATACGGCGACAGGCTCCGACAGCTTTGCTTTACTGGGCTCATCCGATAAAGCAGAAGTAACAGTGACGGGAAATACTGCCGGAGGAAAGATTACGTTTAACAAAGCGGAACAGCGTCTGGAGATTCCGGAGGGGCTGACGCAGGGAGCGTATGAAATGAAGCTTCAGTCAGGCAGCCTGGAACATGCGTTTACTCTGTACATAAAGGGTGATACGACGCTTCCGTCGTTTTCAAGTCCGAGAAATAAAATAGATGCGTTTGTCGGCAGAGAACTGACTTTTTATGTAAAAGCAAACAACGAGGAAGATTTTGGGGATAAGATAAGGCTTGATGTAAACGAGGAAGATCTGAAAGTTCTGAATAATGTGGATCCGGTTGCAGAGAATCAGGCGGAATTTGACCCTGTGACAGGTAAATTTACATGGACGCCCGGATTTAACAGCGGCGGCGATACGTTTACCGTGAAATTTTATGCATATGACCACAGCCAGGTACCGGTAGTGTATACGGTGACGATTGCGGTAGCTGCAAGCGCGGAAATGCAGGAAACGGCAAAAGTGGTTCCTGTAACGGCGGATTCATCGGCTTATTCGTATTCAGGCAACAGGGACGAAAAGCATGGAGGAGATAATTACCTGCGGGTGAATATTTCTGAGAGCGGAAGCGGAGTTCTCGGAGAGGGACTGGCCGGAGAAAACAATGATGCCAAGCTGACGTTTTTAAAATTTGATGTAAGCCGGCTGGCGGAAATACTGGAAGAGGGTAATGGAGCGAATTTAGTCCTTTCTTATCTTTCAACGACATCGACGCAAAGAGATAACTCGGGAACGGCTGAATCCAATATCACCGTCGGAATCAGAACGGCGGCTCTTCCGTTTGGTACAGACGATGATTTTCAGTGGTCAGAAACAGAGGCGGAAGCAAGTGCGTCTGATTCTGCACCGGAGGTGCTTACGTGGAATACCTGGAGAACATGGAGAGGTACAGAGGAAGGCTCTCTGAAGTTTGAAGCTCAGGAAGCCGATACGAAATCTTCTAAGATATACAGGATAGCAGACAGTAAAAACGTTTATCCGGAAAATGCAGGAGAGGGTTATGTTGCTGTCGGAACCAAAGTTAAAATAGATGTTTCAGATGTTATCAGGAAAGCAGTGGAGCAATATAAGAAATCAGACCACGATAAGGACAACAAATATCTGACGCTGATTTTGAATAACCGTAACGGAGATAAGCTTTTTGTCAGTAAAGAGGGAGCGGCAGTATTTGCTGCAAACGGTATGAACGGCGAGCCGATTATGGCGCCGTCTATCGTTATAACAGAACCGTCCAAAACGGAAGTCATTGACGGACCCGCTTCGATAGATTTGTCATACGGATATACGAACACGGTAACAAACAGCTTTACCGTTCGTGGAGACGCAAGTAAGATCCGCGTTACGGCAAGAGGCAATGAAAGTAAGGTCAGCTGGGATGCGGCAAAACGCCAGATTAAGATAGAGCCGGGATTAGAGATGGGTAATCATCCTGTCATTTTATCGGTTGACGGAGAAAGCACAAATACGATAAGGCGTTTTGAAATACGCGTAAAGGCGAATGACACTTCTCTTATGCAGCAGGTTCTTGCGGGAACAATCAAAAATCAGGGGCGTTATACAGATGCAAGCTGGGCAAATTACCGTTATGCTGTAATAGCGGTGGAGACGGCGGTTGCAGTCGGAAATATCACGGGAGAGGAACTTGCAGTAGGCAGAAACATGCTGCTGGCAGCGCGGCAGAAGCTGATAACGCTTGAAGATGCGTTGTATGACGAAATTGAAAAGTATAAGGATATGATCGCGAAAGGATCCAGCTGGTATACACAGGAGACGCTGGATGTGTTACAGGCAAAAGTTAACGCCGCGACAGCGCTTTTGGAAGGCGATGATGAGTTTACTCAGGCACAGGCAGACGCGGCTATAGGAGATATGGAAAGTGCAGCGGAAAATCTTGCATATGCGTCAAAGAAAAATGAGCTGCAGGATAAATATGACGCGGCGGCCGGAAAATACGGCGAAGAAGATAAGAAGTTATATACGGCGGCAAGCTGGGAGGCATATCAGGCAGAGCTGGCGAAAGCCGATGAAGTTTTAAAGAAAGAAAATCCGTCAAATACAGAGATCGAAAGTGCTATAACGACAGTGGAAAATGCAGAAGACTTGTTAAAGACTCTGGATGATGCGTTAATCGAAGCAATTAATGCGAAAATAGCAAATGTAAAGGGTGAAGATGCTTATCAGGAGGACAGCTGGAGCTCTTACCAGGCGGTATTGGATACAGTAAGAGGATTGCAGGGATCAAGCTATACAGAAGCGCGTATGAACCAGCTGCTTACACTTTTACAGACAACGATTGACAACATGAAAGAGGTTGTGGCGCCCTCCACGCCATGTACCTGTGTTGTGACGCTTACAGGAATTGAGAATTCCCTGACGCTTGCTCCGAATGGAACAGTTAAGCTGACTCCGTCCATTGCTATTAACAGTGAAAGCTGTGAGGCGGCGGATGGCGATCATGTTACGGATGCTGATGTTCAATATTCATTTGAACTTACCGAAGGAGAAGTGTGCAGCGTATCAAATGACGGTGCAACTAAAGGAACAGTTACTGCGGGAGCACAGGAAGGAACTGCTTCAGTAACAGTAAAGGCAGTGATTGCGGCGCCGGACGGAACCAGACGCGAGATGGCGAAAACGATTGTGGTTACAGTGAAAGAAGGAGCTCAACCACCTGTCGGAGAAAGCGTAACGGTATCATTTGACAGTGACGGCGGCACGCAGATTGCAGCGGTATCGGTTGAGAAAGGGAATACCGTTTCCGAACCGCAGAAACCTGTGAAAGACGGGTTTGTTTTTGAAGGCTGGTATAGTGATCGTGATAAAACAATAAAATATGATTTTGGATCTGCAGTTGAAGAAGACATGACGCTGTATGCAAAATGGACAGCGTCTGCGCCGAACGATCCGAATCAGAATCCAAACCAGGATCCGAATCAGAATCCGAACCAGAATCCGGATCAGAATCCGGGAACGGTTAAGGAAGGCGATGTTGTTTCAGGAACAGGCGGTACTTATGTCATAACAAACGTAACGGCGAAGACAGTAACGCTTCAAAAGGGACAGGATAAGAAAAAGGTTACTGTTCCAAATACGGTGAAAGTCGGCACAGAGGATTATAAGGTAGTGGCGATTGGAGACAACGCATTCAGCGGATGCAAGAAATTAAGTCAGATTACAATCAATGCGAATGTGGCGAAGATTGGAAAGAAAGCATTCTTAAACTGCAAGAAGCTGAACAAAGTAGTCTTTAAGAGAACGACAGCTACGGCAGTCGGAGCTTCATCCTTTAAGGGAACAAAGGCATCCATCAAAGTAACTCTGCCTAAGAAGATGAAAGCAAAAGTAAAGAAGACAATGAAAAATAATCTTAAGAAAAAAGGTAAGATTAGCAAGAAGGCCGTAATAAAATAATAAAACCATAAGCGTTATATCCCCAAAGTCATTTTAAGGCTTTGGGGATAATTTTATATAAAAGACAAAGAATCCTTAATAAAGTATTTAATCTTCTGTGCTATACTGTTGGAAAGACAGCAATAAAAGAATTAAAATCGTACAGGAGGGCCATATGAAGCGGAAATACCCAAAAGGCATACCAACATGCCATGAGGCAGCAATGCGGAAAACATTACTGACGGCCGGAGTTGTTTTGGTCTGTCTTATTATCATTGCCTTATTGATAAAAGCATATCTGGACGGAAAATTTGAATCTGTAGATACATTTCAGGAATATATCAGAGGATTTGGTTTGTTCGCTCCTGTAATCCTGATTGTGTTTCAGGCTCTTCAGGTGATTTTTCCGGTTCTGCCCGGATTTTTAGGCTGTGCCGCCGGAGCGGTTTTATTTGGAAGCACAGGAGGATTCTGGTGCAACTATATCGGAATATCAGCCGGTTCGATTATAGCGTTTCTGCTGGCCAAAACATATGGAGTAAAGCTAGTGGAGAAATTATTTCCCAAAGAGCAGTACGAAAAATACGCCGGCTGGGCGGCAAAAAGCAACTCCTATATTCTTTTTTTGTTTATGGGCATGGTGCTTCCTTTATTTCCGGATGACTTTTTCTGCTATTTTTCCGGACTCACAAAAATGAAAGCCGGAAAATTTGCGGCAATTATCATATTGGGAAAGCCCTGGTGTATTCTGGCATACAGTATTGCTTTTGCCGCAATTTAAGATTTCGGAATGCGAAGTACCTGGCCGACGTTAATGAGATCACCCGTTAGGTTGTTTAAAGCTTTAATTTCATTCACGGTTGTATGATATGTTCTGGAAATTGCCCAGAGCGTATCGCCGGGACGAACCGTATATTCGATATAAGATGACGGACTGCCGGACGGAATTTTTAATACCTGGCCGACATCTATGATGTCGCTTGTCAGTCCGTTTAATCTTTTAATTGCATCGACAGTCGTATCATATCTCCTTGAGATTGCCCAGAGCGTATCGCCCGGCTGGACAATATACTGTATGGCGCCTGTTTCCGGTTTTGGGGAGGGAGTATTCTGTCCGATTCCCTGATATGCCTGGTACAATGCATTCCATGTATTTGGACCGACAATGCCGTCGGAGGTAAGACGCATGGCTTTCTGGAAAGCCATAACTGCCTGTGCCGTACCGCTGCCGAAAATACCGTCCTGTACAGGTGCAGGAACAGTTGGATAATATTCCGAGATGACATTCAAAAGATATTGCAGGGTAATCACGTCCTGGCCTCTGGAACCCTGACGAAGTACAGAATTCGGAGGCACAGTTCCTATTCCAAGAGAAGTTCCTTCACTGTCTAATTCTGCAAGCCGGGTGACTGCGGTATAGAGGCTCGAAATTTTATACCAGGTGCTTTTGCCTACGATACCGTCGGAGGCCAGATTGAAAATGCTTTGAAACTTTTTGACGGCCGCGGTTGTACTGTTTCCAAAAACACCGGCTTCATCGGTGATGGCAGGAATGGCGGGATAATTTTTCCGGATTCGGTTCAGATAAGATTGAATCGTCTCTACGTCAAGGCCGCGGCTTCCTGTTTTTAATGCAGTTCCCGGATAAGAAGATAGTTCGCCGGTTACGATGTTTGTCTCTGCAATTACAACATCTTTGGGATAGTAGGAGCGCAGGATTTGAAGCGGCGTAAGCCCCTGATTGGCCAGCGTCACGGTTCCCCATTGGGACAATCCCTGGCAGGTAGCCGTTGTACCGTTGCAGAAAGACGTAAAATAAGGGTTATTCTGTCCCGGCCTTTTGACATATTCATTAAAGATTTCATCCACGATACGGCTGATGGATTCATAAATCGGCCGCCCGGATACAAAATACTGGTCATATGCCGTACTGTTTGTAATGTCAAAATTATAGCCGCGGCTTTTATACCATTCCGTGTAAACACGATTTAATGCAAAACTGATAATTGCATAGATATTTGCCCGCAGTGCGGCATCGGGCCAGGTGGGATAAATTTCACTGCTGGCCACATTTTTAATATAATCCGAAAAAGATACCTGAACATTGGAAGCTGAGGAGGAAGGCGTGCCAAGGTGCACCGTAATGGGATTTGGAATAACTACCTGGCGCAGTACGTAGGCAGAAAGGGTTCCTCCTTCCTGGATGCGGGGCGCTGTCATGGCGACAGCAGGTTTTCCGATTGTAATTTCTGTTAAAGCCGGTGTGCGCCCAAGGCCTGTCACAGGAATGAGCGAAAGGGGCAGAATCGCCGTTTCTCCTTCATAAATGGGAATATCCAGGATATAGAGAGAGTCGAATCCTAAAGCCTGTGCAAGTACGTTGTAGCTGATAAAAGAAGACCCGGAAAAATGCGGATTTTGAGAAAAATCGCGGTTTACGGTTTCTAACGGAACTTTTTCTGTTTCTCCGCTTTCGTCTGTCGTCAATTCATAAAGGCTGTTTCCGAAGTTATCCAGAATCTTAATCTGCACGCCGCTTAGCGGAACGGCGTCATGGGCAGTTCTTGCCTGTATGGTGATATAACCGATTGCCATAAGAAAACTCCTTTTTTTGTTCTATATACTTTATGTAAGAAAAGCAGAACAGTGACTGAAAATATCTTTTACAAAACGTTTACAAAATCCTATCGTTTTCTTTTCCCTGATTTATTATAATAAACATAAAAAAAAATTACGGAGACTGATATGAAAAAAATACTTGTGATTGAAGATGAAATTGCAATCAATGATTTAATCTGTATGAATCTGGAAATTGCAGGTTATGAGCCTGCAGCATTTTTGGACGGAGCAGAGTTTTCCCGTCATTTAAAAGAAAAAGACGATTATGATCTGGCATTACTTGATATTATGCTTCCCGGCAAAGACGGATTTGAATTGCTGGAGGAACTGAAAGCGCATAAAATACCGGTAATTTATCTGACGGCAAAGGGAGATATTTCCAGCAAAGTCAAAGGTCTAAAAAGCGGGGCAGAGGATTATATCGTAAAGCCCTTTGAAATGCTGGAGCTTCTTGTACGCATAGATAATGTGCTGAAACGCTATGGCAGAGAAGATCCGGAAGAGATTCACATCAAGGATGTCGTGATTCATGAAAAAAAGAGAACCGTGACAAAAGACGGCATGGAAATTTCTCTGCAGCCTATGGAATATGACTGTCTGCTTGCATTCTGGAAATACAAAAACCGCGTAATGACAAGAGATCAGCTTCTAAATCTCCTCTGGGGCGTGGATTTTGAAGGGGAAAGCCGGACGATAGACGTGCATGTGGCGAATATCCGCAAAAAACTGGATTTTTTTGACGTCATTATTACAGTTCCCAGAGTCGGATACCGTATGGAGGTGCCGGAATGAAAATGATTAAAAAAATTGCTTTCACTGCGTCAATTCTGTTGTTTGTATTGGCGCAGATTTTTTCATTTTATGTGATTTATGTCAGCCATCGGGAAAAAATCAAGCTTCTTTCGGAAAAAGAAGGGAAATATTTTTCGGATGCGCTGCAGAAGTGTTTTCTTGATCTTAGGAGCATAAATCAGGAAGCTGCCGCAAAAGATTATGTAATCATTTATTATTTTCGCCGGAATATGATGCAGAATACCGCAATTTATAAAGGAACAGAGGAGTTGTATAACAACAGTCCTTATGAATTTGACATAAACCATACGGATTGGAGCGAATACCAATATCCCGCTGCCTGCAGAACGGAAAAAATCGGAGGCCGCTATCTGCTTGTGCTGTATCAGTCAGAGGAACTGGGAAGATACCATACGGAAACTGACGAAAATGAAATGTATTATTTTTACTATGTACTGGATATTACTTCCGTTTATGAAGAAAGCTTTTCGCTGATTGTGCGGGAGCTAATGGTTTCCCTGCTGTTTTCTGCAGGCATGGCGGCGCTTCTTGTTTATCTGATAAAAAAAATCACAAAGCCGCTGCAGGCTGTCAATGAAACCCAGCGGCAGTTAATCGGCAGCCTGTCCCATGAATTGAAGACGCCTCTGACGGCCATGAAAGGTTACTCGGAGACGCTGCTTGGCGTGAAGCTGTCAGAAGAGCAGAAAGAGCGGGCGCTTTTATATATCAATCGGGAAAGCGGAAGGCTTTCAAGGCTTTCGGAAAAGATGATGGAACTGACAAGGCTTTATGAGCCGGAATGCAGCATTATGCTGACGGAAGTTTCGGTGGAAGACCTTTTTGATGCAGTGCGGGAGAGTGTAGGGCACAGACTTTCGGAAAAAAATCTGACCCTTGTGCAGGAGGGAGAATATCGGGGAAAGACAAAAAAAATGGACGTAGATTTGATGACCAGCTTTTTGATTAATCTGATCAATAACAGTATTATGGCGTCAGCAGAGGGCGGACGGATTTATATGGGAGCGGATGAGAACTCTCTTTGGGTACGGGATGAAGGCTGCGGCATTCCGCCGGAGGAAGTGGAGAAAGTCCGGAAAGCATTTTACCGGGTGGACAAATCCCGTTCCAGAAAAAGCGGAAACATGGGACTGGGACTTTCCCTGTGCGAGCAGATTGCGGCGGTGCATCACGGCAGCATGGAGATTGTGAGCAAGGCAGGGGAGGGGACGAAGATTTCGTTGATTTTCTTTACAAAACATTAACAATGAAATGAATATTTGAAAAAAACAATATCCTAAAATAAAACTTATCAGAACAAAATAAAAGCAAGGTAGGAGGATATGACAGGGATATGATAAAGAAAAGAATAAATGCGGCTTTTTTATGCCTGTGCATGGGCTGCACGCTTTTTTCCGGCTGTGAAAAAACGCCGGAAGAGGCGATTGTAAGAGAAAAGGGCACAGACAGCCTGAAAAAGTATGAGAGCGGAGAGAATTCAAAAAATTCGCTGGCAGAAAGCCTTGGAGCGCCGGAGCATTATAAAAAGGAGAGCATTTATGAGGACGGCAGGCTTATTGTAGACACGGATGCGGATATTTTTATACCGGATGCGAACTCAGTGAATACTTACACAGTGTCTGCCAAAGAAGTGAATCAGGAATTGATTGACACGGTGACAAAGGCTTTTTTTGAAGGCGATAAAATTTATCAGGGGTACAGCTATCATGTCTGGTCAAAAGAAGATCTGCAGAAACAGATTACGATGCTGAAAAGGTATAAGTCTGAGGGAAATCTGGACCCTTATGAACACGGAACAGATGAAAACGGAAATCCGCAGTATGATATTGACGAGCAGATTGCAAGGTACGAGGAGGAGTTAAAAACGGCTCCCGAAAAGCGGGAAAAGGAGGAAGTGACGCCTGCGCTGAATCTGGAGTACTGGAACGGAAAAGGGGCAGAGCGTGTAAGGGATGTAGATGTGGATCATTTCAGCGGGGTGGCCGAAACGGAAAACGGGATTTATGATTATACCATTGATTATGTGTTAAAACCCGATATTGTGTTTACGATTACAAAAAATAAAGAGGATCTGCTGCCTGATCCAATGGAATTTTCAGACTGGACGGAGGGAGAATTTGTTTTAGAGCAGAAAGAAAGTGAAAATTATATTCCGCAGGAATCCATAGAGGAAATGCTGCAAATTTCTTATGAAGATGCCGAAAAGATTGCGAAAGAAAAAATAGAAAAACTGGGACTTGACCTTTCCATTTCCCATTGGGATTACAGTATATTCTGCCATGGAGATCAGGGAGCAACGAAAGAAGGCATGCTGGATGCCGGATATGAATTTCAGTTTGCAAGATGCTTAGAGGGCGTTCCGGTCACCTATGAACTTTCTTTTGGCGGCGGGCTGGAAGATATGGACAGTACCCTTGAGCCATGGGGATATGAACGGTGCAGCATAATTGTCGGAGACGACGGGATTCAGAAGATGACTTTGATAAATCCCTATGACATTGGGGGAATCCAGACAGAGAATGTAAAGCTTATGGATTTTGACAGCATTGTGAAAATATATGAGCAGATGATGGAAGTATCCAATGCGGATATTGTAAATTATGAGGCGAAACGGACGTATCATATCCGGAATATTAAGTTTGGCTATACAAGAATTTATGATCCTGCCGCAGACAATGACACGGGGCTTTTGGTTCCGGTCTGGGATTTTTTCGGAGGCTTTGATTCGGAGATGTCAGAAGAGGACGGGGGTTATACAAGACAGGATTCCGGAGAGCGTTCGTCCCAGAGTTTTATGACAATCAATGCCATAGACGGTTCGGTGATTGACCGCAGTCTGGGATATTAGATTATGAAACAGATTTTTGCCATGTTAAGGTGGAGTTTTCTGGGATTTTTTAAAAATCCCAGAGTTATAACGGCATTTTTATTTTCTTTTATTCTCTGCTTCTTTTTGAGCGACAGGGCAATGATGGTAGCAGATTATTATGACTCGCCGATGCAGGCATTTGAGCCGTTCATCTGGACTTTTGGAGACGCGACGTCAATTCTTTTGTGTTCGCTGCTTTTAATTCTTTTGTTTTTGGATCTGCCCAAATTAAGTCCGTTTACCCCATATATGCTGCTTCGAGTGAAGAAATGGAAGTGGCTGTTTGCACAGTTTTTCTATATTTTCTGCGTAACCGTGCTTTATATGGGGTATGTGTTTCTTGTGACGGGTCTTTTATGTATGAAAAAAACGTATGTCGGAAATATCTGGAGCAAAACGGCGGCTCTGCTTGCTTATTCCTGCATGGGAAAGCAGCTTTCCGTTCCGTCAACGGTAAAAGTAATGGAAAGCACGTCTCCGGCAGAATGCAGTATGCAGATTATACTGCTGCTTGTCTGTTACGCTCTGACGCTTAGTTTTCTGATGTTATTTTTTCAAATGAAAATCGGGAAAAAGGCGGCAGTTGCTGCCGGACTTTCCTACAGTCTTGCCGGATTTTTATTAGAACCGGAGGTATTGGCGGACTTGCTGCGTAAGGAGGAATATCAGATGTATCAGATGCGGAGGATAACGGGATGGATAAGCCCTTTAAACCATGCGACGTACGGCATGCATGATTTCGGCTATGACATGCTGCCTGCCATCGGGCAGTCCTGTCTGATATTTTTTGGCATTCTTCTGGTTTTATCCATGCTGTCTTTTCGGACGCTGAAAAAATACAACTTCAGTTCTTTTACAGGAGATTAACAATGGGGGAAATAGGAAAAGAAAAGAGTCTGTGGTTTTTATCCGCATTTTGTTTTATAGCAATGGCATTTGCCGTTCCTTTTTCCAAAATAGAACTGCCCCTTGCATCGGGAAGCTTTCTGCAATATTACAAAACGGCGCTTGCGTCGCAGGGGATTTTATTTCTCATTCCAATCATATCGGTGCTTCCCGCCGGAGCTTCCTATGTGCGGGAGACATCCAATGGTTTTCTGAAACTCTATATTACAAGAATAAACCGGATGGATTATATCAGACGAAAGACATTGTTGGTTTATGCCGGAGGATTTCTGCCCTTTTTTTGCGCCGGAGCATTGGCTTTTCTGTTTAGTTTTTTTGTATTTTATCCGTTGGAACTCAAGGGCGCAATAGAAAAAGAGAATGTTTATGAATTGCTTTTTCTGCTGCTGCGCATTTGTTTTACAGGAGGAATTATGGCGGAAATCTCCGCAATTTTTGCGGCGGTTTTCCGGAACTATTATATGGCGTATGGGCTGCCCTTTGTCTGCTATTATCTTTTGATTATTATAAAAGACCGCTATCTGCCGGATATGTATGCAATGTGTCCGGCAGAATGGATTGTGCCAAAGCAGGACTGGGGAGCGGACGGAATGGGAATATGGTTTTTTTTTCTGGTATTTACTGCGGCGGTATGCCTGCTGCATGGATTGCTGCTGTATTACAGGCTGCGGGAGATATAGAGAAAAACAGACTCTGACAGGGGGAAAAATGGCTTTTATTAAATTACCAAAAAGGAATACCCAAATGCCATGTGGCAGCAATATGGAAATACCTCAAGGGCATACCAATATGCCATGCGGCAGCAATATGGAAATACCCCAAGGGCATACCAGTATGCCATGCGGCAGCAATATGGAAATACCCCAAGGGCATCCCGGTATGCCATACGGCAGCTATGTAGAAATTATCCACGTAACAAAAAAATTTGGGGAAGAAACGATACTTCATGATATTCATATTTCCATGGAAAAGGGAAAAGTTTACGGAATCTCCGGCAATAACGGCTCCGGAAAAACTGTCCTGATGAAATGTATCTGCGGATTTCTTCCGGTAACATCCGGAAAAATCCGTGTCGGCGGTAAGATAATCGGAACGGAAATTGATTTTCCGGAAAGCATTGGCGTCATCATTGAAACACCCGGATTTCTGACGAATCTTACCGGAATGCGGAATCTGGAGATTTTGGCAGGACTTCGGGGGAAAATCTCAAAAAGGGAGATTCGCAATGCCATAAAAAAAGCAGGATTAGATCCGGATCTGAAAAAATCCGTTGCAAAATATTCTCTTGGTATGCGGCAGCGTCTCGGCATCGCTCAGGCAATTATGGAAGAGCCGGATTTTCTGATTTTGGATGAGCCGTTTAACGGATTGGATAAGCACGGGGTAGAGGATATCCGGACATTGATTCTGGACTTGAAAAAACAGGGGAAGACAATTCTTCTGGCAAGCCATAACAGTGAAGATATACGTATTCTGTGCGACAAGGTTTTTGAAATGGACGGAGGGAGGATGAAAGAGATATGAGAGGGGAAAAGAAATGGGCGCTGTTTTGGCCGGTGCTTTTTGGCATTGCATTTTTCCTCTGCTTTTCGGTTCCGGTGAGGGCAGAGGGAATCGTAAAGATTGATGCCAATAAAAAATACAAAGGGATGAACGCTTCTTTTGCCAAAGGGTATGTGCCTTCCATTAAGAAAAATATTATGCAGCTGGTTGTCCCGTTTCGGGCAGATGCTTCTGTGGAAGGAGAAGAGCTTTTGATAGGCGTGACCTTCGAGAGAGAAGAGAACAGCCCTTTTTATTTTAAAAATTATCAGAAGCAGGTAAAAATTTCGAAAAACAGAATTTGTCTTTATAAATGCAAAATAAAACTCCGCAAGGACAGAATCAACGGCCAGTATCCGCTGCATCTTTTTGTACTGGCAAAGACGGCGGAAGGAACTGTGCGGGAAGAATTTACGATTTATGTGGAAATTGCGGACGGCAGGGAGGCATTTTCGGTCGGAGAAGAACTGTCCGGAGAGGAGAATTTTTCCAAACCGCAGCAGGAGTCCGAAGGAGACGAAAAGGCATCTGATACAAAAGAAGAAATCGTACGGCAGCCCAAAATTCTGATTGCCAAAAACAGTCTGCAGGAGAAAAACATTATGGCTGGAGAAAGCGTTTTATGGACGCTGGCCGCGAAAAACTGCAGCACGGGCCAGACAGCAGAAAATATGAAAGTTACGCTGACTTCTGAAAGTAAGGATATTTCTTTTGAAAGAAATTCATGGTATTTTGAGAAAGTGGGAGCCGGAGGAGAAATTGATTTATCCCAGAATATCACAGTCGGAAAAAAAGCTGTTCCTCAGGCAGTTCCCTTTCAGCTTCAGTTTGAGTACGAAGATAAAGCAGGAACGGCTTATCAGTCTGCGGAGACGGTGTACCTTACGGTTGAACAGACACAGCAGGCCGAGCTTGTTAATTTTGCGATGCCGGAGAGCATCTATGAATCCGATACGGAAGCTGTGCCGTTTCAGATACAAAATACAGGACTTGCAGTAATTTACAATGCAAAAGTGCGTCTGGACACAAGAGGGCTTTTTGCGGGAGAAGTATTTCTCGGAAATATAGATTCGGGGACTTCTTTGGACGGGGAGATGCAGATTTTTGCGGGGACGCTGAATATGGATGAGCAGGGTGAAATTATAGATGAAAATGCCCAAAAATACGGAGATGTTACGGGAAGCGTTATTTTTTCCTATGAAAATGAGCAGGGAGAAGTGATTGAGCAGGAGCAGAAGTTTTCCACAGTTGTCAAAAAGCCGCAGACTGTAGAACTGAAAATCGAAGAAGAGGAAAAGCAGGAAACAAATCAGTGGTGGATTACAATTATGGCAATGGTATTTTTCGTGCTGCTGCTTGTGATTTTCTGGCTGTATCTGCGTATGAAGCATTATCAGAGGATGGGAAAGGAAATATATGAAAAAACACAATATTTATAAATATATAGTATGGCTTGCGGTTTTTGGTATTTTTGTATCAAAGGGAATTGGCTGGGGCAAAGAATATGTAAAGGAACAGAATACTTATGGTTTTCATATACAGGCAGAAAGCGATTTGACGGCAGACATTATAAAAGAATTTCGCAAGCTTTCCGGAATTTTAAGCTTTACACCTGCAGACACGGCAGATGTAACGATAACGATTGGCAATTATACGCTGCAGACCAAACTGCTTGGTTTTGATTTTGAAGAATATCCTTTGAAATGGAAAAAGCTTCCGGACAGCCAGAAATCACAGATTACAATTTCTATGGGAAATATGCCGGTGCTTTTTTTCGGAACGGACGTATTTTCTTCTTTTGCAGATCAAAGAGGGTATCCGCCTTTAAAAAGCCAGATAGAAAAATGGACAGAACAGTATCGGAAACTGGATGTGACTGTGACGGATGAAAGCGGAAAGGAGAGGAAAGCAAAAATCTGCGGTATCTTGTCGAAACCGGAAAATCAAGTGT
>CAOKHR010000027.1 GCA_948468325.1 uncultured Lachnospiraceae bacterium
CCTAACTGTCTGTTAGAGTTCATTGCTGTAAGATTGTGCTGTACTACCATATTTTTTCCTCCTTGAATATACTGCAGCTTCCCTGCTGCAAATCTGTTTGTTGTACAATACACGCCTTTCGGTTTTATATTCCATCGGGCTGTATTGCCAAGTAACAATTGTTATCTTGTTTACTTGTAATATATATCGGATAAAAGCTCCGATACTTTATAACAAAAAGTAATTTTTTTAAATTACTTTTTATTATCAATTACCTGCGCGGAAAACTTTTTCTGTCCCATCATATTCTGATAATATTGCCGGACTACTTTCTGACTGTTGCGCACACCTTTTACCTGCTCCCGCACTTCGGCAAACTTACGGGATGCTTCCTCCCGATTTCTTGCCTCCTGCGTCTGAATCGTATTCGTCTGTGCAGAAATCTCCTTAATCAGAGACTGCATCTTTCGAATCTCATCTGCGTAGTGTTCTTTATTGTTGTTAAGAGTGTCCTTTACCCGTTCAAAAATCTTCTCAAAGCCGCTGTCTAAAAGGTTTAACTGATCCACAAGCTGGGATTTATAGTCCATATTCTTTTCGAAATCTTCCGGCTGAAGATTGGGATCGGAAAGCAAAACCTTTTGCTGACGGTTTAATTCTATAATATGTCCCAGAACATCCTGTTTTTTTTCAAGACTTTCTATCATGATATTTATATAATTTGCTTCCATAACCAATCTCCTAACTTAGGCCGTTTTCCTATCTGCCGCTGCCGGCATGCCTCATAACCTCTTTCCAGGTATCACGCATAGTTCTTAAATGTCCCAGTATTTCTTCTAAAATTTCTTTGTCTTTTTTGACATTGGCATCTACCAGCCTCTGCTGCAGATATGAATAAATATTATCAAAATCTTTTGCTACAGGATACCTGTGATCTAAAGTTGCCTGAAACTCCGAAATAATATTTTCTACTTTTACAATATTTGTATGAGCTTTTAATATATCCTGCTTTTCCACGGCATCAATTGCCATATTGCAGAACTTAATAGCTCCTTCGTAAAGCATCAGTGTCAGTTCCGCCGGTGTTGCGGTCAGAACCCTGTTGTTTGCATATGCTGCATATCCCTGTTTGTTTGTCATTGCATAACCTCCCTGTTAATGACAATCCTGTTCTCCGGACATATCGGCAAATTACCCGAATAAGCTTGCGAGATAGGACTGCTGACTCTGCAGCGTAGCAAGAGCAGACTCCATAGCTGCAAATTTCTTATAGTAGGAATCTTCCATTTTCTGCAGCTTTTCTTCCCATTTGCTGATCGTTTTGGTATAATCACTGTATTCTCTTGCCATCTCTTTGTCGTTATATACCATATTAAAACTGCTCAAAGACGTAGAACTCATCTTTTTATTAATAACATCGTATACCCCGCTTGTAAGCTGCTTCATGAAATCAACAACAGCATCCGGATCTGAAGTCAGAGCCGCCATAAGCTTATCTGCATTGCCGCTTGTCAGAATATCATCCGTATTTCCGTCAATATGGAACGCATTCTGTTCATTGTCTGCGGAATTTAAAATTCCCAGTGTATGAATACCAAAGCTTGAAAGACTGTAATTCTTTCCGTTTATATTGTACGACTTTAACATTGCCGAGGACATGCCGTTCAAAAGACTCCCCAAAGAATCATCCCTGCGAAGCAGTGAATCTTTGATTTTCTTCTCCCACTCCTCGATCTCCGTATCCGTCATGGCGTCCTTTTCTTCACTGGTTAAAGGCTCATAACCTCTTGAAGTTCCTGCATTATAGAGCTTTGTCATTTCATTGATCAGCTCATTGTAATCCTTTATAATATCTTTAATCTTATCATAAAGTCCCTGCGTATTGTTGCTTACGTTGACTGTAATTTCATCATTTCCTGTCGTGGCAAGCGCATTGATCGTCAGACCGTTTACGGTGATCTCATTTGTCGTTGAAACATATTGCGCGCCATTAATTTCAACAATCGCATCCTGGCCGTCTACACGGGTCGCCCCTTTGCTGTATTCCACATCAATGCTTCCGTCTAAAATTCCTGCTGCATTTGAAATCTTTGCAGTGACATCTGCTTCCGTAAATGCCGCATTGTCAAGCAGTGCATGATCTGCCTGCAGTTTCTGTGCCGCACTCACTTCATCACGCAAATCACTTACAAGTGTATCCAATGTGCCGTTCTGATATGCATCCTGTACTTCTGTAACCTGGTTTGCATTTGCGCTTTCCGACTCATATGCTTTCATGGTTGCAAGCGCACCTTTATATTCGCTTACTTTGCCCTCATCTACAACTGTCTCAATTACTTTTGTGCCGTCCGGATTTTCTTTTTCTTCCTGCCTGGTAAAACCGGCTTTTTTCTCAAGCTCTTCCAGCCTCTTGGAACCTTCTGCCAATGTTATTCCCTGTGCATCCAGTTCGCTTTGTGTGAAAGTCTGTTTGTTGTCTCCTCTTGTTGTATAAGAGCCGTCAGACTGCTTATCATATAAATTGCCTGCTCCGTCAATATATACGTCTTTGAGCGAGCTTTCATCCAGCAGCGCATGCAGATCAGAATTTTCCCGTGCATCAAGTGCGGAAAGATTGTTATTTGTTACATCTCTTACCGTCTGAAATGCGTTGGCATATTTAATCTGCGCTGTATTATTTGTAATAGCAGCCGGAGCTTTCCGTAAATCTTCCAGTATAGACGCAATATTATTCTCGGTTGCGGCTGCATCATATGTACCGTCAGTAATTGCATTGCCATTGCTGTCATATCCGGTAATATATGCTGTACCGGCTGTATTTAAAGCATAAGCCGCCCAGTTCTTATACATTGCAGTATCTGCATTTGACGCCACGCTAAGGCCAAGTTTGTTTAACGCAGCGGCTCCGTTGCCATCGCTTCCTGTCAGTGAAAAATCACTGTCTTTGCCAGTCGCTGAAGACGCAACATAAATTCGGTGATGCGCCGAATCATAGCTTGCTTTTACGCCTGCACTGTTTAATGATTTCAGGAAATCAGATACTGTCGTATCCTGATTTACTTTTATATCTGTTGTCTTGCCGCCTGCGTTTACGGTAATTGTCCCATCGCCGCCTGTAAAGCCCAAATCAGACAACTTGCTGCTTTCTGCAGCACTGCTTCCTAAATCTGCGCCTGTTAAATATCCGCTTTTTGCAAGCTGGCCGATCTTAACAGAATAACTTCCGTTAATTGCGGAAGAACTTGCACTTACTGTGGCTTTTGTTGCATCCGAAACGGTTGCTTTCCTGATGTTGTAAGCTGCAGAATATCTTAAGCTGGTAAGTTTGCTGTAAAATGCGGAAACTTTACTGTTTAACCCTTTCCATATCTCCTGTTTCCAAGATAACTTTTTCTGGGCTTTTGTATACTTCTGCGTCTTGGTACGATAAGCGGATACCAGCTCCGAAATCAGCGCTTCCGTATCCAGTCCGGAATTCATTCCTGTTATTCTAATGGGCATCTCTTTTCCTCCTATCTCTTCTCATCCACCATGAGTCCTGCCATTTCCCATACTTTAGCAATCATATCCAGCGTCTTCTCAGGCGGATATTCTTTCAGAACTTCTTTCGTGTCTCTGTCAATAATTTTAATTGTGATACGGTTTGTTCCATCATGAACTCCAAAAACAGCCTCGGAATTTTTCGCATTCCGATTGATCTCGTCTGCTACCCTTTTCAGTGTTTCTGTCCCAAAAATTCTTGATGCACTGCCCTCATCATTTCTGTTGTCCGTATCCTGTCCCGTTTCAGGCACCGCCTTAACTCCGCTTTCAGCTGATAATGGTTCTGTCTGAACAGCGACTTCTGCCCTCTCGGGGCTGATACTGATTGATTCCGTTCCCGGCACGCTTCCCTGATATGCCGCTTTTGATTCCGGAATTGCCTGAATTGCCATTTTAACCACCTCCATGTGATTGTACTGGGCCGCCCGTTAACAGAGCGCCCTGTTTCACTTATCCATTGTTCTACTTTTTATATCGGAGCATCATCATAAAAAGATTAGAATAATTTTTTTAAAGCCTCTGCTCCATTTGGATTCAAAGCCGCTTTATTCTCATCTTCTATCTGAAGATACACTTCTTTTCGATAAATCGGCACTTCCTTTGGTGCAGTAATGCCAATCTTAATCTGATCACCCCGAATCTCAAGTATCGTAACTTCAATATTATTATTCAAAACAAGGGATTCGCCTTTTCGTCTGGTTAATGCCAGCATTTCTATTCACCCGCTTTCCCTTTACCGTCTTTAATCAAATCATAAATTTTATGCCGCACCGCATAATCATCTTCTACGATTAGCTGACATCCTTTATTCGTATCCGTATTCACAATAATCGGCGCTTTTAAATTTATGGATATATCCTCGATTTTTTCGGGAACCGTAACAGTAACAAGAACATACGTATTGTCCGGTGTAAGGTCCCCCAAAGGCTCTAACAATTCATTATTTACTGTCGGATTATAGTCTGAAATCAAATCGGAAGGCACCATAACCGGCATGGAAACATCTCCGTCATCCATGGACTGCAGCCACATAATGCCGGATTTTTCTTCGCTTTCTACATCAAATACAATGGTAAAATGCTTTAAATCCGGAAATCCGATAATCCCCTGCTCCATTGTGATGATTTTTTCCTTTTCAATCTCGATTTCACCAAATAACCTTGTTTTTGCTTTCATCTTCTATCCTCGCTTTAAATATAATCTAACAGCGTCTGCTTCTCGATTTTGCTGGCTGAAAGAAGCGATGCCTGATACGCGTTAAAAGCTGCTGTATATTCAATGATAATATCTGATAATTCCTTATCTTCGTTGCAGGATTTTAACTCCTCCTGTGTCAGCTGCAGATTGCTGATTCTGGATTCGGTCATCTCAAGCTGGTCGCCCCTTGCCCCGACTTCAGTATAAGCAACGTTAAGTTTTTCCATATATTTATCAAACTTACCGATTCCTGCACTGTAAAGCTCCGTCAGGCGGCTGTCTGCGTAATCTGCTTCTTTCTGTGCCCCGTCAATCCATTTCTGTATTTCTTCCTGGTAATCCGCATATTTTGCTTCGGTCTTCATTTCTTTTAAGCGGTCTACCTTTTCATGGGCATTGATTGCATTCTGCACAGTATTCATAAGCTCAACAACATCCTGATAAATACTCATATCAAAAACTTCATCTGCCTGCAGATTCACTGTCAGTGTCTGATTCAGGGAAACGACATAATTTATATCTTCATAAATCTTTTTGTAATTGCCGTTTGCATCTGTAATATAATTGCCCTGACTGTCTTTGTAATATTTATCATACGTAATCGTATTTGCCGGGTCCGTGGTATCTTTGCAGTCATAATAATACTCCGGACGAAGCTCGCCTTTTGAAAAACCTTCTTTCTTATAATCCATACGAATGGTTGCCTTCTCTGATTTTATAAGATTGCTGGCCTCTTTGCCAAAAATAACATCGCCTTTGTCTTTCAATACAACTATCTCCGTATCTCCGATTACTTTATCCGGATGCGCTGCCTCCCAATCGGCTTCAGAATCATAATATTCCCATGTAAATGAATTATCCACCGTACCGTCTTTATAAACAATCTGCCCTGTAGCATCCCCAATGTCATCATATGCAAGACGCACTCTGTCATAATCAAGCCTGACAATGTCGGAAATATTCTCAATTTTCTGCACATCTTCCACTGTTGCCGGAATCTCGACAGAACCAAGGTAATAACTATATTCTTCTATTTCCTGATAAGATATATTTTGTGTAATCTCATAAGTTGTATTCGGCTCATCTTCCATAAATGTAAGCCGAGAGCCAGTCTTGTATCCTGTAAATACCGTTCTTCCTGCATCATCGGCATTTCCTTCGGAATAAAGCTGGTCTTTTAATGCCGTAAGATTTTTTAGTATCGTATTTCTGTCGTCTGCCGTAAGATCAGAATTCGTACCGCTTACACACTCAGTCTTAACATCTGTCAGAATCTTGTTCATATTCTTAAGAGCCGTTTCTGTAGCTTCCAGCCACGCCTGTGCATCCGGTATATTCTTTTCATAATACTGGTCAATCTGGCTTAATGTGCTTCTAAGACGAAGCGCACGGATTGCGACAACCGGATTTTCTGACGGGCGCTGAATCTTTTTCTGGGATGACATCTGCAGATTCAATGCATTGACATTTATTTTGTTCCCATTGATATTGGAAGATGTATTATTTATCATCATATTATTTGTTATTCGCATTGTATTCCCTCCTTAAAACGCTTCCGCTTATATTCCGGTTCCGTTGATTAATTTATCGTACATCTCTGACATACACTGAATCATACGGGCTGCCAGATTGTATGCATTCTGAAACTTTACAAGATCCAGCGCTTCTTCATCTTCATCTACGCCGGAAATTGAAAGCCTCTGATTGGTAATCGAATTTGAAATATCTGTAAAATTATCTAAAAAGATCTGTGATTCCTGGGAATCAATCGTAATATCTGAATATATACAGCTCAAGAATCCTTCCGCGCTGCCGCCGCGGAACATTTTCACATCACTTTGCAGCTTTAACATCATATCTACAATATCATGCGCATCTACGTCACCTGCCGCAATGTGGTCAGCTGTCGTTGTGGCAAAAATTGCCGAATTTCTGACACTGGCATCTGCAACACAGAAATTCAGCGCGTTCATCTGATAATAGCTGTTGGATGTCGAAGAAATCTTTGTCTTCGCAGGATCGGTTACTCCATCCGTATTAACGGACTGATCTGCAAAATTAAACTCTTCTCCGTTAAAATCTGTTGCAACAAAGAAAGATCCCATCGGATCACCGTTTAAATCTGCACCGCCGTGCTGATAAGCATTGAAACGTTCGCTGAAACAGCGTATAAATTCACTCATCTGCCCCATATAATACGGAATTCCCATAACATCGACACTGTCTCCGATTTTGGCGTCTTTTCCGATAATCTCTGCCGCCTCTGACCCGTCTAAAGCCTCTTCAAGCCGGAATGTATAAGAAGTAATATTGCCGTTTTCATCCAGCTCCGCTTCAAATCCCGAATAATTATAACTCTTATTGCGAATGGAAATCGTACCTTCCGCCGCCATAGTCATAGACTCTATCGTCGTCATTGTCGATGGATTAATCTTAATTTCACCAGGGTTCGCACTGATTACTCTGCCCTGGAAATTTTCTGCGTTATTGCCGTCTCTGATTTCCATGAGGGCCTTAAGCGAACCGTCCATAGATTTTGCATTCATATTAAAATTCATGCCTGTATCCGACCAGACAACGTTATACAACCCTTCCACATCTGTCTGGTTAATTTTATTTTCTCTGGGCACACAGGTAAGAGAACGGTATTCAAATGTATTCACAAGCACCTGTCCGTCCAGTCTTACGACATAATTCGTTCCTCCCAGATACATATCCGGGTAATTGCTGTTTGTCACCGGAGATTCTTCTACCGTAACCGGAACGATTTCAGACAATTCATCAATGATAAGTGCTCTCTGATCTCTAAGTTCATTTGCAATACCTCCCTGCAGCTCAATCGAATTAATCTGCTTTGTAAGCGCCGCAATCTTTTCCGCACTGGAATTAATGCTGCTTACAAGCGTCTTAATTTCATCGTTGCAGTCTTTCTGCAGTCTGCTAAGGCCGTTCGCAACGTTATTGAAATAAGAGGTAAATATCTGCGCCTGACTGATAAAATTTTTCCGGCGGTTTTCATCTCCCGCGGGACTTGTAAATTCCGTAAGCTGATTAAACATATTTGTAAAAATCGTAGTAAATCCCGGATTCGCAGCTCCGTCATCTTCATAATAATGCTCAATCTGATTCAGATAATTCATCTTCGTCTGAAAACGTCCCACAGAAGACTGGTTTTCCCAATATTTTGTATCATAATAAAAATTCCGCATGGCAGTAATGGAAGTTGTAGTAACACCGCTTCCTGTAGTTCCATACTTCTGATTTACTCTCAGCGCCTCGGCAGCCTGTCTGTTTGCAACCTGTCTTGAATATCCTTTTGTCTGCACATTAGACACGTTGTTTGCCGTTGTATTAATTGCTGCCTGAAAAGAATTTACAGCGGAAGATGCTATTGTTAATCCAAAAAATGTTGATGGCATATCTCTTCACCTCTCTTATTAACCCATGCGGTATATGATTGTCTCTATCATTTCACTGATTACATTGATAAAACGGCTGGAAGCATTATATGCGTTCTGGTATTTAATCATATTCGTCAGCTCTTCGTCAGACGAAACGCCAATCACCTGCTGTCTGGCATTGTCTGTCTCTAATACGCTTCCCTCCAGCCCGCTGGCCGTAGAGCTGAATACGTTGCCCAGCGTTGTCAGTTCGCCCGTCATTTTGGCATAAAATTCACTGAATGTACAAGGCGTCGTATCATGAGGACTTAAAAACATCGTATCTGTCTCCCAGAGTGCCGCCAGCGCTTCACCCAGTTTATATGCTACCGGAAGATCTTCATCCCTGCCATGCTGTGAATATGCCGGAAGCTTCGACTCGCTTTCTAACAGCGCCGGATTTACTTTGATGCTTCCTGTCGTATACTGTAACGCCGTATCTGTTTCATCTTCTTCATTGAAAACATAATAGGTCTTGCCGTCATCGCCATATACGGTTGTATAACGGGAACATCCCGTTCTCACAAACAATTCCTGCGGCGGAAGCTCTCCGTCTTCACCGACATAACAATTCTCCGCATCTAAAATCCATGCGCCGTCTGCGTAAGATACATTATTACCGTTTTCGTCTTTTCCTGTAATCGGCCCGTCATATCTTATATTCGGCGCAAACAGATCATTAACCGACGTCACAATTGTATGTACCAGCATATCCAGTTCAGCTTCCACATTCATCATAACGGAATTGCCCAGCGTCGCATCGTATTTCTCCATGGAAACTCCCTGCAGGTCCTGATAATTCGCATACTTATATCCTCTGGCAAGAACGAGTGCCTTTAAAGACCCAATATCGTTCTTTTTCGCAGTGGAAATCTCAGCCGATACATCATATACTTTATAGCATTCTCCCTTTGCTTCATTTGTAAGCTGCGGCCAGTAGGGTGTGATAAAGCCTGTTACTTCGTCAGCTTTCTTTCCGATTTCATTTACACGCAGCTCGTCAATAAAAGAAACTCCTTCAAAATTCACTTTAACTACTCCGTTTGCAAGCTCTTTCCAGGAAATATCTCCGTAAGACGCCAGCTCATCCAAAAGCAGATCACGCTGATCTCTGAGATCCATCGCCGTTTCTACACCGGCTGATTCAATCTTCATAATCTCAAGATTATACTGACGGATCTTTTCACCTATATCATTTATATCGTCTATGGTATCTGAAATCTGCTGATTTAAATTTGACTGGTATTTCTTTAAACCGTTATATACCGCCTTTGCCCTGCTCTCAAACAAACCGGCTTTCTGAATTACCAGATTCTGATTGGCTCTGTCTGACGGATCTTTTGCAAACTCCTGAAATGCAACCCAGAAACTGGATTCTTCCGAATCCAAAACCTCCTGAAAAGCAGTTCCCTGCAGTTCCTGGAATAATGTCTCCGCTTCAGATATTGCCTCAAACGTGGTAGAATAAAATCCCGAACGCCCCGACTGCGTCCGGAATGTTTTATCTAAAAAGATGTCTCTCGCATGTATCACATCTCCGATAGATACACCGAGGCCTGACTGCGCCGGGCCGATGGCCGGCGTTCTTTTAAATGTATCGTAATGTCTGTCCTGCTGTAAAATTCTCTCCCGCACATACCCTGCGGTATCTACGTTCGCAAAATTATTTGCAGTTGCATTTAATGCATTCTGGCTTGTTTTTAAGCCTGATTCACCGATAAATAAACTGCCCATTGAATTGGCCATAATTCTTCCTCCCTGCTGTTCTTACTGTTTTGCATCGAACCCGCTGTTTCCCAGCAAATCTCCCGTATTACAGGCATTTTTATTATAATTTGCCGTCTCAGGTGCCTGCCTCATACTTTTAAACAAGGTGAGATCGAATTCTACCATTTCAAGTGCCTGATCCAAAAGTTCTCCATTGCGCCTGTTCCATTCCTGCATCTGATTTCCTGTCGTCAGAAGCTTTGCACGAATCTCGGAAAGGCGCTCCTGCTCCTTAGGCTGTCCGCCCAAATATCCAATCAGTCTGGTAATGGTCATCTCTTCAAAATCTTTTCCGAGAACATCCGCCATATCTTTTAAAACGGCATCCCGGCGGATGTCCAAATTACGAAGCAGGCTTGAAATCTCCTGCTCCTGTTCCGTAATCTTTTCCAATTCTGATATATTTGTCCTGATGATTGCCTGCTTCTTGACTTTTGACAATTCCACAAGCTTCTCATACTGGGCATTTTCTGCTTCTAAAACCTCAACGAGATTATCCATTAAACTGGCCACTGGTTTTCCTCACTTTTTTCGCACTTATTTCTGCAGAGCATGATACTTCTCTAACAGCTTGCTGGCAAAATCTCCGGAATCAACTTTGTAACTCCCTGACTCGACTCTTGCTTTCAGTTGAGCGACTTTATCTTCCCTGATTCCCGAAGCCTCTGCTACCGCTTTCTTTGCAATCTGATAATCGTAGCCTGCTCTTGAGATGGTCACTTCATCCCGTCCGGCAGCAACATCATACATTTTCCGTGTTTTTCCTGCCTTACCGCCCTGATATAATTGTGCTACCTGATGGTATGTTTCTATACGCATGACAGCATCTCCTTTCTTCCATGAAATATAGTGTAATACAAACTATTTTCTTCGCTCTTACACTATTTATCGGTAGTTTTTTCTTTTTCCTTAACGAAAATACAAATTTTGCAAATAAAATTTCTGAATATCACTCATATTCATTTATATAGTCCAGCATTTCTTCTGCGTACAGCCTGCTGCCCGTCGTAAATATAACACTTTTATTTATACCTGCATTTCCCTTAAGTTCCGGCGGCGCTATTGCCGTATCCGCACAGTTTAACATGGAAATATCAAATTCACTGTCTCCTGCCGCTATAATCTTCTCCGCTTTTAATTTTTCTTTCAGTCTTAAAACTCCTGCTCCCTTATTTAATTTTACGGGAACTATATAGACTTTGATTCCGTTAGAAAAAACATCTACTTTATCCATATCTAAAGCCTTTTTGAGCATATTTACGGAATCTAAGGGCTTTTTACTCTTTGTAAAAGTAAAAAGCCCCTGAATGTTTCTGACCTCCATGCTCCGGTTTATATCCCGCGCCAGAAGTTCTTCTCCGTATTTTTGCATTTCTCTGCTTTCCGACACAATCTCAAGCGACTGTTCATACCAGTCCGAATCTTCTTTTCCTCCGGCAATCAGAACGCCGCCGTTGCACACAAGCGCATACCGCGGCGTCCCCATTCCGAGATCAATTCGATTGTACTGTTCCACAGACCTTGTCGTTGTCGGCACAATGATCATGCGTTCATTTATTTTTTTTAATAGTTCATATGCCGTATCCGTGATAAAGGAAATTTCTCTTCCCCTGTATACCTCCACGCATCTTTTTGCTATTCCTATCTCATGTTTATAAGAATAAATAATCGTATTATCCAAATCCGTATGGAACAGTGTCATTTTAGTTTCCTCTGCCCGTAAAAAGCTTTCTTATCATATCTACCGGTATCATCGTAACGGCAAGCAGCACCACAGCAATCCATCCTTCTATACCAAACGGAACGCAGCTGAACATATGGCCGATCCAGGTAAACACTTTTACCGGCACAAGCGCAGCATTTACGATGACGGCCTGCACCAGTATAATGGCAAAGAACACTTTCAGAAAACCTGTATTTTCATTTAAGCCCTTAAAAATACCGAATCCGTCATCTCTTACGTTAAATCCGTTAAATAATGCGCTCACAATAAACAGCACAAAATATGCCGTCAGATGTTTTGCATTCGGAACTCCTGTCAAAACATTTCCGCTTTTATCAACGTCCCAGCCGCCAAACAAATCCGCAAAGAACGGGAGTTTTAAGAACAGAAAGCTGATACATGTCAGCCAGGCGCCCATAATTACAATCTGCGCCATCATCTTTTTACTTACAATGCTCTCGTCTCTTCTTCTGGGCTTTTCTTCCATATATTTTTCCAAAGCCGGTTCGTTGCCGAGCATAATTGCACCCAGACCGTCCATAACCAGATTGACAAAAAGCAGATGCGTCACTTTTAACGGCTCTTCCACTCCAAAGAACGGAGCAATGGCGCTGACCACAACTGCCGCCACATTGATAACAAGCTGGAATTTACAGAACTTCAAAATATTGTGGTAAATCGTTCTTCCATACCAGATTGCATCTTTGATGGACTTAAAATTATCATCTAAAATTACGATTTTTCCGGCTTCTTTTGCTGCTTCTGTTCCGCTTCCCATTGCAAATCCCACATCCGCGCGTTTCAATGCCGGTGAATCGTTGACACCGTCTCCCGTCATACCTACGACAAGATTCATTTCCTGACACAGACGCACCATTCTGGATTTATCGGTAGGCAGTGCTCTTGCAATCACCCGAATATTCGGAATAATTTTTTTGAGCTCATCGTCTGACTTTTCATTTAACTGGGCAGACGTAATTGCTATATCTGATTCGTTTTTCAATAGGCCCGCATCTTTTGCAATTGCAACCGCTGTTTCTAACCTATCTCCGGTAATCATAACTACCTGAATGCCGGCATTCTGCACCTGTGCGATTGCTTCTCTTGCCTCGGCCCTTACATCGTCGCGGATTCCCACAAGACCGATAATCACAATGTCGTCATTAATTTTATTTTCAGCCATCGGTTTTTCGGAATATCCAAATGCAAGGACACGCATTGCTTTTTCTGCAAGTGCATCAATTTTCTGATCCAGCGCCGCTTTGTCAATCGTATGCACCTGTCCGTCTTTGTCCAGAAATTTCGTGGCAGATGCAAGCAGACGTTCCGGCGCGCCTTTATAAAATGTCTTTTTCAGGCTGTCGATTCTCGCCTGACTGAATTTGTTCGTAGAATTAAATCCCTGTGCCTCTGTAACCACACATTCTTTATCTGCTTCCAAAGCGCGGTATGTGGATTCTCCGATAAACTTCATCATCGCCTGATCCGTTGCATTTCCGCCGATGACTCTGTGCTCGCCGTCAAACATAGACTGCGTATTTTTTCCGATTGCAAGGTCTATCAGGCCTTTTACTGTACTGTGTCTGCCCAGCTCGCCAATCGGAATGGAATTGCCGTCCGCCGTAAAGAAATCCACTACTTCCAGCTGTCCTTTTGTAATCGTTCCTGTTTTGTCACTGAATAAAATATTCAAAGAACCTGCAGTTTCGATACCTTCTGCTTTTCGTACAAGTACGTTATGGTCTAACATTTTGCTCGTATTCTGCATCAACACCAGAGAAATCATAAGCGGCAGTCCTTCCGGAACGGCGCATACGATAATAACAACTGCCAGTGATACTGCATTGACAATATCCTTGATGATATTTTCTATACCAATCGAAAAGTAAGCCGACACGCCGCCTGCACTTACGATAAAGTAGGCAAAATAAAGCACCGCAATTACAATTGCTCCAATATAGCCAAACTTCGAAATCTGTTTTGCCAGTTTTGCAAGCTTTACTTTTAACGGTGAATCCGGCTCGTCTTCCTGCATTTCCTCGGCCATCTTTCCCATCATTGTCTTTAAGCCGACTTTTCTGACATCCAGTATTCCTTCACCGTCAAATACGACTGCTCCGCGGAACAGGGAATGTTTATCTACAAACGTATCTCCCGTAATGTCGTCTGCCAGCTGAAAGCTTTCCGGAGCTTCTGATTTCTTACATTCTTCTGCTTCTCCGTTTAATGCGGAATTGTCTACTGCCAGAGCGCCGGATACTAAAATACCGTCTGCCGGAATTTTATCGCCGGACTGCAAAAGGACTTTATCGCCCACAACCACATCATCCACGTCAATTACTGTCACGATGCCGTTTCTATGCACTTTACACTGGTCTTTTTTCGTGCTGTCTTTTAACTCTCTGTACTTTGTATCACTTGCAACGCCTGTTTTTGCCGATACAAATGCCACGATTAATACAGCGACAATTGTACCGAGCGGCTCGTAAATCTCCGCATAATCAAGCATCCACATCACAATCATAAGCGCTGCAATTGCAAGCAGAACTTTAATCATAGGGTCCCCAAAGGTCTCCTTAAACTCTTCCCAAAAAGTAGTCGGTTCCGAATCCGGTATCTCATTGGAGCCATGCTCCCGTCTGGAAGCTTCTACTTCTTTTTCTGTAAGTCCCTGATATTTCATTCTTTCCCTCCTGCGGCACACTTACTGTGCCATATATTCAGATATTTTTATCTGTATCTGTTGGCAAGCGCGCCAAGTCCCGGATCATTTGTTGCCTGTCCGATGGCGTTGAACTTCCATTCTCCGTTATGTCTGTATATTTCCCCAAAAATCATCGCTGTCATACCCGAATAATTTTCCGAAAGGTTATATCTGCACATTTCGTTATTTGTTTTTCCGTCTACCAGCCTGATAAATGCATTCTCAATCATGCCGAAATGCTGGTTCCTTTTTACTGCCTCATAAATATTTACAACAACTACAATTCTGTCATATTGTGCCGGAACCCTTGATAAATCTACCAGAATCTGTTCGTCATCGCCTTCTCCGGCTCCCGTTAAGTTGTCTCCCATATGCCGGATCGTGCCGGATTTGTGCTGCAGATTTCCGAAATAAACAATATCGCTCGGGTCTAAAAGCTTGCCGTTCTGCAGTAAAAGCGCAGACGCGTCACAGTCGATCGGCTGCGGCTTCGGTGCGAAAAATCCTCCCTTTGATCTTTTTGCCTCATCCCATCCAAGTCCGACCAATACGTTGGAAAGACCGGCATTTTCTTTTGTCAGACTGACTTTCTGACCTTTTTGTAAACTGATTGACATTCTTTGCCCCTCCTATTCTACTTCTACACCATAATTTGCACATAGCGCTGCAAGACCGCCCTGATAGCCGCTGCCGATGG
>CAOKHR010000028.1 GCA_948468325.1 uncultured Lachnospiraceae bacterium
GGACAATTGCCGTTTGCGGACTCGGCGGACTTGGTTCAAATATTGCCCTTTCCCTTGCCCGCGCAGGAATCGGAAAGCTGATTTTAACAGACTTTGACCGGGTAGATATTTCCAATCTCCACAGGCAGCAATATAAAGCCTCCCAGATTGGAATGTATAAAACAGAAGCGCTTACCGCAAATTTGCTGGAAGTTTCGCCGTATCTTTCGATTACGGCCCATACCGTCCGCATCACACCGGACAATATCTGTATGCTGCTTTCCGATGCCGACATTATCTGCGAGGCTTTTGACAAGGCTGAAGAAAAAGCTATGCTGGTAAATCACATACTGGAGAAAATGCCTGAAAAATATCTGATTGCCGCTTCAGGCATGGCCGGTATCGGCCCGGCAAATCTGATTCAGACACGAAAAATTACAGAACACTTTTATCTCTGCGGAGACCAGGTCAGCAGTGTAGAGGATGGAACCGGACTGTTTTCCTCCCGTGTCATGCTGTGCGCCGCACATCAGGCACATATGTCGCTTTGTCTCCTCGCAGGAATCCACGATGTATAAACACAGAAAGAAGGAATTACTATGCAGTCAAATGATACGCTAAACATCGGCGGCCACGAATTTCACTCCCGCTTTATCTTAGGCTCCGGAAAATATTCTCTGAATTTAATCGAATCGGCCGTAAAAGACGCCGGAGCTGAAATTATTACACTTGCCGTCCGCAGAGCCAACACAAAAGAACAGGAAAATATTTTAGATTATATTCCGAAGCATGTTACGCTGCTGCCGAATACCTCAGGCGCAAGAAATGCCGAAGAAGCCGTAAGAATTGCAAGACTGGCCAGAGAATTGGGCTGCGGCAATTTTGTAAAAATAGAAATTATGCGCGACAGCAAATATCTGCTTCCTGACAATTATGAAACGATACGGGCTACAGAAATTCTGGCAAAAGAAGGATTTGTTGTTATGCCCTATATGTATCCGGATTTAAATGCGGCAAGGGATTTGCAAAATGCAGGAGCCGCTGCCGTTATGCCGCTTGCCTCTCCCATCGGCTCCAACAAAGGACTGGCTACACGTGAGTTTATCCAGATTTTAATTGATGAAATTAATCTTCCGATTATCGTAGATGCCGGTATCGGCAGGCCCTCCCAGGCATGTGAAGCTATGGAAATGGGCGCCGCTGCAATTATGGCAAATACTGCTCTGGCAACGGCAGGCGACCTTCCGAACATGGCATCTGCCTTTCGTCTGGCAATTGAAGCAGGACGCAGGGCATATCTCGCCGGACTCGGCAGAGTTCTTGTCCGCGGCGCTTCTTCTTCCGACCCCTTAACCGGATTTTTGCGCGACGAAGGAGGTTTGTAATGGAAAACCAGTTTTTCGTAGATTCCACACATTTACCGCCAGAAGCCCTTTTAAGAAAACACCGGTTGGAAACGGATTCGTCTTTCCGCAAAAACCATATGGAATACCTGCCGGATATGGAACAGATTTCATCTGACATATGCGAAAATGTAATGTCACAGATGAAATCCTATCATTATGCATCTTATACTGCTGACGACGTGAAAGCCGCACTCAGCCATAAAACCTGTTCCATAGAAGATTTAAAAGCGCTTCTTTCTCCTGCGGCAGAACCGTTTTTAGAAGAAATGGCACAAAAAGCACGTGCAGAAACAGGCAGACATTTCGGCAATACGGTCTATCTGTTCACACCTTTATATATTGCAAATTACTGTGAAAATTACTGTGTATACTGCGGTTTTAACTGTTACAACCATATCAGCCGCATGAAGCTTAGCATGGAAGAAATGGAACATGAAATGAAAATCATCTCCGAAAGCGGTATGGAGGAAATCCTGCTTCTTACCGGAGAAAGCCGCGCCCAAAGTGATGTAAGCTACATTGGAGAAGCCTGCAAACTGGCCAGCCGTTATTTTAAAATGACAGGTCTTGAAATTTATCCGCTCAATACAGACGAATACCGCTATCTTCACGAATGCGGCGCCGATTATGTAACGGTATTTCAGGAAACTTATGACACGGACAAATACGAACAGCTCCATCTTTCCGGCCACAAACGTGTATGGCCCTACCGGTTCGATGCGCAGGAACGCGCCCTTATGGGCGGCATGCGGGGCGCTGCCTGTTCGGCGCTGCTTGGACTTTCCGATTTCAGAAAAGACGCGCTTGCCAGCGCACTTCACGTTTACTATCTGCAGAGAAAATATCCGCAGGCGGAAATGTCCTTATCCTGTCCAAGGCTGCGTCCCATTATCAACAATGATAAAATCTCTCCTCTGGACGTAGGAGAAAAGCAGCTTTGCCAGATTCTCTGCGCCTACCGTATTTTCCTGCCATTTGCAGGCATTACCGTATCTTCACGCGAAAGCGGGCAATTCCGGAACGGCATCGTAAAAATTGCAGCCACAAAAATTTCCGCCGGAGTTTCTACAGGAATCGGCGATCATGAAAGCAAATATACCGGAAAGGAGACAGCCGGACGGCAGGGCGATGAACAGTTTGAAATCAACGACGACCGGAGCTTTGAACAGATGTATCAGGATATTACTGCGGAAGGCCTGCAGCCGGTTTTAAATGATTATCTTTATGTCTGATGTTTTATGTGTTACAAACCGCAGCCTCTGCAGGGGAGATTTTCTCGACCGCATTGAACAAATTGCCGTCTCGCATCCAAAAGGCATTCTGCTGCGGGAAAAAGATTTATCTCAGGCCGAATATACCCGCCTTGCAAAAAAAGTACTTGCAATCTGCCGGACTTATCAGGTACCATGTATTCTTCACAGTTTCACCGAAACTGCCATAAAACTGCATGCAGACGCCATCCATCTTCCGCTTCCGCTTCTGCGGCAGATGCCCAGGGAACAGAAACGTTTCTTTCGTATCATCGGTGCATCCTGCCATTCCTTAAAAGATGCAAAAGAAGCAGAAGCTCTTGGCTGCACCTACATCACTGCCGGACATATTTTTGCTACCGGCTGCAAAAAAGATCTCCCGCCGCGGGGACTGGATTTCTTAAGAACCATCTGTAAAGAAACTGCTGTTCCCGTCTACGCTATCGGCGGAATTGACAGTCAGAAAGCATCCCTCATCCGAGGCGCCGGAGCCTGCGGCATGTGTGTCATGAGCGGTATCATGCAGTGCGACGACGCTGCTTCTTATTTAAAAAACTTCGAGAAAGCAGGTGAAAATTGTGCAGTTTCATAAAGAACACTTACTTCTATATGCAATTACAGACCGTGCATGGACGGACAGAAAAAGTTTCATGCAGCAGGCAGAAGAAGCCTTAATAGGCGGTATTACCATGCTCCAGCTCCGTGAAAAAAATCTGGACGAGGAATCTTTTACAGAAGAAGCCGTGCAAATAAAAAAACTCTGCCACAAATACAACGTTCCCCTCATCATTAACGACAATGTCAAAGTTGCCTTACAAAGCGAAGCTGACGGCGTACACGTAGGAGCTTTGGATACTCCCGTCCGGCAGATCCGCCAGGCGGCAGGGGAAAATTTTATCATCGGAGCAACTGCAAAAACGATAGAACAGGCCAAAAAAGCAGAGGCCGACGGCGCCGATTATCTTGGTGTCGGCGCTGTATTTTCATCTCCCACGAAGCAAAATGCCATTCGCATTACAAAAGACAAACTCCGCGAAATCTGTGCTTCCGTCTCTATTCCTGCTGTTGCCATCGGCGGTATCGGGCTTTCGAATGTTTCCGAACTCGCGGGCGGCGGCATGTGCGGCATTGCAGTTGTATCTGCTGTCTTCGGCGCGGATGATATTACAGCTTCTACAATGAAATTAAAAGAAAAAGTAAACTTACTAATCTCATAAAAAGGAGAAAACCATTGAAAACAGTTCTTTCAATCGCCGGCAGTGATTCCAGCGGCGGCGCCGGAATCCAGGCGGACATCAAAACAATGACTGTGCACGGCGTATACGCAATGACTGCAATTACTGCACTGACCGCCCAAAATACAACCGGAGTTTTTGCCATTTCAGAAGTATCTCCGGAGTTTTTAAAACAACAGATAGATGCCGTATTTGAAGACATCTTTCCGGATGCCGTAAAAATCGGCATGGTCTCTTCTAAGAAGCTCATCCAAACCATTGCCGAAAGGCTCACATTATACAAAGCCAAAAACATCGTCGTCGATCCCGTCATGGTTTCCACCAGCGGTTCCAAACTAATAAACGACGACAGCATCAGCGCCTTAAAGCAGTATCTTTTGCCGATTGCAGACATTTTAACGCCGAATATACCGGAAGCTGAAGTCCTCTCCGGCCTGCCTGTCCATAACAAATCCGATATGGAAGCCGCCGCCGGACTTATCAGTAAAACTTACGGCTGCGCCGTCTTATGCAAAGGCGGCCACAATCCGGACAATGCAAATGACCTGTTATATCTAAACAAAACAGCGCACTGGCTCTGCAGCCAACGAATTGACAATCCAAATACACACGGAACCGGATGCACATTATCAAGCGCAATTGCATCCAACCTCGCAAAAGGCCACCCCCTGCCGGAAGCAGTAAAAGCAAGCAAAGACTACATCCTGCGCGCATTAAAGTCCGGCCTTAATCTAGGAAAGGGAAGCGGGCCGTTGAATCATATGGTTTAATGAGGGACGCTGTGCGGCAGGGATAGCTTACCGCAGGGCACGCTCGCGCTAATTGCTGCTCGCAGCGGTACGTAAGCTGCGAAAATACCGCAGCTAAGTACCGGCGGCAGCAAAAAGCCCTGCTGCAAGCTATCCCTGCCGCACAGCTGTACATCGAAAACCGGATATGTTCAAGCGGCCATCGAAAAATATCGTTTTGTGTACAACGTATATTATCACCATTCCGTGAAAAACAACGCAAACGAACCAACGAATAAAATCAGCTTTTACAATTTACGGCTTCGAAATCCAGTTGAACAAAATATACAATTGAGACGCAGGGCCTTTTGGCGCCGCCGGTACTTAGCTGCGGTATTTTCGCAGCTTACGTACCGCTGCGAGCGCCAATGAGCGGAAGCGCGCCCAGCGGCCAATTGCATATTTTGCTCAACGGACGTTTTAAACCCACCAAAATTTGAAAGGAGACTTTTATGAGAACCTACAAAACACAAATGGAAGCTGCCAAACTGGGAATCCTTACACCGGAAATGGAGCTTGTCGCAAAAAAGGAATTTATGGAACCCGAAAAACTTAAAGCTCTGGTAGCGGAGGGAATCGTAGCAATCCCCTGCAATATAAACCACAAAGCAATTTCTGCCGAAGGAATCGGTACGGGCCTTAGGACGAAAATCAATGTAAATCTGGGAATTTCCGGCGACTGTAAAAATTATGACGTTGAAATGCAGAAAGTTGATCTTTCTCTGAAACTCGGTGCGGAATCTATTATGGATTTGAGTAATTACGGAAAAACAAATACGTTTCGGAAAGAACTGATTGCAAAATCAACGGCTATGATCGGAACCGTTCCCATGTATGATGCCATCGGTTATCTGGAAAAGGATCTGATGGAAATTACAGCGCAGGATTTCCTGCGTGTGATACGCGCCCATGCTGTAGAGGGCGTCGATTTTATGACAATTCATGCCGGCATCAACCGAAGGACGGTAGAAGCTTTCATGCGGGATAAGCGTAAAATGAATATTGTATCCAGAGGAGGATCGCTTTTATTTGCCTGGATGCAGATGACAGGAAACGAAAATCCTTTCTATGAATTTTATGATGACGTACTGGATATTCTGGCAGAATACGATGTAACAATCAGTCTTGGCGATGCGCTTCGTCCGGGCTGCATTGATGACAGTACCGACGCAGGCCAGATCAGCGAACTGATTGAACTTGGAAACCTGACGAAACGTGCCTGGGAAAAAAATGTACAGGTTATGGTGGAAGGACCGGGACATATGGCAATGAATGAAATCGAAGCTAATATGAAACTGCAGAAACGTCTCTGCCACAATGCGCCGTTTTATGTATTGGGCCCTCTTGTTACTGACATTGCTCCGGGATATGACCACATTACATCTGCAATCGGCGGCGCAATTGCCGCAGCAAGCGGTGCTGATTTTCTCTGTTATGTAACGCCGGCGGAACATCTGCGGCTTCCGGATTTAAATGATGTCAAAGAGGGAATTATTGCAAGTCAGATTGCCGCTCATGCTGCCGATATTGCAAAAGGCGTTCCCCATGCAAGAGAACGGGACAACGCCATGTCAGATGCCCGCCACAAAGTGGACTGGGATGCTATGTTTGATCTTGCCCTTGATGCGGATAAAGCAAGAAAATATTTTGAAAGTGCTCCGCCTTCTGACAAACATACCTGCTCTATGTGCGGTAAAATGTGTGCCGTACGGACTACCAATATGATTTTAGACGGTAAAAATGTAGAATTTTGTCCGCAAAAATAACGGTTACTCATAATATACTCCGTTGCTTTCGATCCGGACTTTCAGTCCGTCCTCCGACAGTTTCCGAAAAAATCCCCGCTGTACGGAAGGATCCGAAAGCACGGAGCTGAATGAAAAAATCAATTTGTCCTCATAAGAACAAATCGTCCCTTTTAAGGACTGTCCTTTTGACATCGCCAGAAATGCTCCAAACATCTGGATATACGGCTTGTAAGCATCTGCCACATGAATATTTCCGATATTTGTCACTGTCGTAGTGTTGGCAAGCGCTGATTTTGTATATACATAACGTATTGCCAGATTTTTAATCAGCAGCGGAACAGCCCGCGCTGCCAGATTCTTTTCGTTGGAAACGTTATAAGAAAACAGATTTTCCAGATGCTCTTTGTTAATCTGTTTCCGCAGACTTTCTTTTGTAATGTTAAGCACTTCGGAAAATGTGTAGTCCTCTTTCTCCGGAAAAAATTCCGCAGATACCATAACAAAAAAGTTTTTAGTTGTAACCGAATGAAAAAACGGCCGCAGATTGACCGGAACAGCCACCCTGATCGGATATTTGCCCGGAACTTTATGCATGCATTCCGTATAAATGCTGTAAATATAAGCCGATACAAGATATTCGTTGATACTTGCGTCATACCGGTGCGAAACTTCTTTTAACGCCGTTACGCTCATAATGCCGTGAATCACTCCAAACTCACCCGGCCTTAATTTTTCACCTTTCATCAGGTAAGCTTTTTTTGTCTTGTAGCCTTTGGCATGGCTTTTTTTATAATTTTTCAAAAAACTGTCTTCTCTGTTCAGTGACGTATCTACGGACAGCTGATCTCCCACCTGTTTTTGAAGGTCAGGATGTGCAATACGCAGATACTGATATGTCAGTTCCTTTAAAAAATTAATCCCGCCCATTCCGTCCGTCAGCACATGAAAAACTTCTAAATTAATGCGCTTCTTATAAAAGGAAACGCGAAACAAATAACTGCGGTTGCGGTTCTGCACAATATACCGGCAGGGATATGTATTTTCCTCCCTTACTAAAGGCGCAGGCTTGCCGTTTTCTTCAAAATAATACCAGAATACACCCTGCCGCAAACGCATATTGAATCCGTCAAACTTCGGAAGCACAATGTCCAGCGCCTGCTGTAAAATTTCTTTCTTTATATTTTCATTTAAAACAACAAAAATCCGGTAAACATTGCTCATATTTTCACCTGCGATTACCGGAAAAAGATGTGCCGTATTATCCAGCCGTTCCCATCCGATTGCCGTTTTTTTTACATTTTCTTCTTTTTTTCCCAAAACGAAAGACCTCTGACTTAAATTAAAAAAATTTCTTTTTCTTAAAAAACCACAGACTGACAATGATAACCAGCAGACTGATAATAGAAATAACCGGATAACCATACTGCCACTGCAGTTCCGGCATATTATAAAAATTCATTCCATACCAGCCGGCAATTAGCGTCAGCGGAAGAAATATTGTCGTTACGACAGTCAGAAATTTCATGATATTATTCTGATGAATCGAAATTTCCGACTGATATACATCCTGCACCTGCATCGCATATTCCCGAAGCGCCTGTGCTTCCTGCTTCATGCGGTCCACACGTTCAAAAAATCTCCTGCATGTCTGCTCCCTGCCGGAGAGAATTTCCCCGACGTCGGCCATCTGACAGTAATAACAATACAAACGGGAAATCTCTTTTTTGATACGCAGCATACGGTAATGAAAATATTCCGTCCCGCCTGAAAGAACCATCTCCTCCATATCTGCAATTTCACGTTCTAAAGATGCCAGATACAAAATATCCTCTTCTACAAGAGCCATAAAAAAATCTGCCAGAAATTCCCCCATGGTATACTTTTCTGCGCCGATTCTCTTTTGTATAGCAAGAATTATATTTTTTATCGTAAAATCTTCTTCCACAAAAATTAACCTGTCTTTTAAAATATAAACGGCAAAGTTAAAACTCCGCCTTTCTTTTCTTTTCACAGGTACGTGAAATATCCCAAGGAGATAAGAAGCATGTGTCTCTAACCTGCAGAAAAATACCCCCTCCTCTTTCTGACTGAGAGAAAAATCCTTCTTCGGCTCAAGCTCCATGCTCCATTCTTCTTCATCAAAAATACCAATCCCGCCAGGAGTCTCTTCAAATCCCCTGCGGTCTGTCTCAATAATTCCTTCCTCACAAACAATAAAATACATTCCGGAAAAACCTTCTTTTTAGACTAGTGCAACGAACAATAAAAGTCAAAGTATCCGTTACTTATTATTCACTGTAATAGCTATATACAGATTCTCCTGAAATTATTCGTCCGGCAGATCCTCTATCTGCCAGTCAATCGGCTCTATGCCATGCTCTTCTAAAAATGCATTTGTCTGGCTGAAATGCCTGCATCCGAAAAATCCACGGTACGCAGACAGCGGACTTGGATGCGGTGCTTTTAAAACAAGATGCTTTGGATTTGTCAGCATAGACATTTTATTCTGCGCCGGACGCCCCCAAAGCAGATAAACAATCGGCCTCTCCTGAGCATTTACTGCCTGAATTACTGCATCGGTAAATTTCTCCCAGCCCTTTCCCTGATGAGAATTTGCCTGATGTGCCCGCACAGTCAGAACTGTATTTAAAAGCAAAACACCCTGATCTGCCCATTTTTTTAAATATCCGTTATTGGGAATATAGCAGCCTAGATCATCATGCAGTTCCTGATAAATATTCTGCAGAGAAGGCGGAATATCTTTCTGGTTCGGCAGCACGGAAAAACTAAGCCCGTGTGCCTGGTTTACATTGTGATAGGGATCCTGTCCCAAAAGCAGCACTTTCACTTTGCTTAAAGGCGTAAAATGAAATGCATTGAATATATCATCTGCCGGAGGATATACCACGGTTTTGCTGTACTCCTCATTCACAAACGTATACAATTCTCTGTAATATGGCTTTTTAAACTCATCAGAGACTGCCGTAAGCCAGTCATTTGTAATCATTCCCATCCAAAGTTCCTCCTGCTGCCCGCCTTCTGACAGACACGCCTTTCTTCGCCAGGTAATTCTTCAATTCCATAATTTCAAGTTCTTTATAATGAAATAAAGATGCCGCCAGTACCGCATCTGCCTTTCCCTCTGTCAGTGCTTCATAAAAATGTTCTTTTGTCCCTGCACCGCCGGATGCAATGACAGGAATGGAGACATTTTCGGCAATCAGCCTTGTAAGTTCTATGTCATAACCGGCTCTTGTCCCGTCACAGTCCATGCTTGTAAGCAAAATCTCCCCTGCTCCCATCTTATCCACTTTCATGGCCCATTCCACCGCATCAATTCCGACATCTGTGCGCCCGCCGTTTTTGTATATATTCCATCCTTTTTTATCTTCTCTGCGTCTGGCGTCAATCGCCACTACAACGCACTGACTGCCAAATTTGTCCGCAGCCTCGGAAATCAGCTCGGGACGATTGATTGCGGAAGAATTGATTGAAATTTTATCTGCTCCTTCCCGAAGCAGTAATTTGAAATCCTCCACAGTTCGTATCCCGCCGCCTACGGTAAACGGAATAAACACACGGCTGGCTACTTTCCGCACCATATCTACAACAGTTCCCCGATTATCAGATGAAGCCGTAATATCTAAAAATACGACTTCATCTGCTCCTGCTTTATCATAAGCTGCCGCTATCTCAACCGGATCTCCGGCATCTCTTAAATTTACAAAATTTACACCCTTAACCACTCTGCCGTTATTTACATCCAGGCAGGGAATTATTCTCCTGGTAAACATCCGTAATTCCTTCCTAAAGTCCTGCAAAATTTGATAAAATAGAAAGCCCTGTGCTGCTGCTCTTCTCCGGATGAAACTGGCAGGCAAAAAGATTTCCCTGTTCCACAGACGCATGAATATGTACGCCATACTCGGCAGAAGCTTTGACAATGCTCTCATCCTCTGCTTTTAAGTAATAGGAATGTACAAAATAGACATACGGTTCTTCCTCTATTCCTTCAAACAGCTTACCGCCATTTGATAACAGAAGAGAATTCCATCCGATATGTGGTATCTTAAGCCCTTCTTTATCCGGAATCTTTAAAATACTGCCTTTTAAAAGATGAAGCCCCTCTATGCCTTCGCTTTCCTCACTGCCGTCAAACAAAAGCTGCAGGCCAAGACAGATGCCAAGTACCGGCTTTTCTTCTGCTGCTTCTTTTAACATCTTGTCAATCTCATACTTCTTTAGCTGTTCCATCGCAGTTCCAAAAGAACCGACACCCGGCAGAATCAGTTTATCTGCCTGCCGGACTTCCTGCCTGTCTCTTGTAATTACACATTCTTCTCCCAGAAAAATCAATGCTTTCTCAACACTCTTTAAATTTCCCGCATCGTAATCTAAAATTGCAATCATATTATTGTCCTATTCCGCCAGACCCAAATCTTTTACAATATTATAAATTCTAATACTATACTCCGTACGATTATTGAGACTGTTCAGACGGTAAATTTCTGCTGCCTCTTCGGTGTTTACCTGGAAATTCTCCTCAAGCCTCTGAATAATCTGCTGCTGAAGACTGTCATACTCATTTTGTATGCTGCACGCCTCTGCTTCCTTATAATTGGCATTATACCTTCCCAATGCACATATGTAGGAATCTAACGCCATTATGTAATTACCTGTGCCATATAAACTGTCACCATTGTTTAACTTCGCCTGTACTTTGGCAAGCAGCAATACTTTTTCACCAAACTCTTCGTCTTTAGACTTCACATTCAGACCGGCAATTTTCTGATAAGCGCCTACATAATCCTGTGCCGAATATGCACGTTTCGCATCTGTCATGCTTACGGAATATCCAAGCAGATTCGAAGAAATAAGCACAAACAGCATCACCGAAAGCGACATAATAAAAATTAAAACTACCGGTGCTTTCGGAAGCGGCGGTGTCAGATCAATCTCTTTCGGCTTTTTCGGTTTCTTTTCTTTCTTTGGCTTTGGCGCTTTTGGCTTCTTTTCTTTCTCTTTCTTTTCTTTCGGCTTCTTCTCTTTTTTTTCTTTTTTCTTTTTTTCTTTTTTGGGAGAACTATCTTCTTCTAAATCATCATCGTCCTCTCCAAATAAAATTCTGGAAAGTTTGCCAAAAAAGCCTTTCTTTTCTTCTTTCTTTCTTTCTTTCTCAGGCTTTTCTCCTGCTTTTGGTTCATCGGATTCATCGTCCTCCTGGTATGTCGGTCCGACATCTTCGGAAACACTGGCAATATCATTCTCCACTGTCGGCAGATCCGAAAGCAGGTCTGCCAGTTCCTGCTCCTCTTTAGAACTAATCACGTCATCCGAATCTGACTGTACATCCGTATCCGGATGTGCAATCCATTCTTCATCCTCCAGGGTATCTATTTCAAATCTGTCATCAATCGTCTGATTCTGATTTGTCTGTTTTGCAGCCGACGCCTCTTTTGCATTATTTACAATGCCTTCCAGATTACCAAAAAATCCGTCATCTGTTCTGTCTGCACTGCTCTGGCTTCCTATTTCTTTTTCGAATTCCAAAATGACATCATCTATATTATCATCATCCAGATCATTTTCAAACTCTTTGGCAAAGTCCTCACTTGTTCTCTGTCTTTTCCTGTCTGCTTCTGCTTTTCTCTCTGGAGACACATTATTCAACAGGGAATCCAGATATTCCTCCGTCTTATTCACTGCAAATACCTCCTGTATTCTGCCTTTTAAACCTGTGCGGCATCCGATAAATTATTTATTTTACGCCGTACCAGAGTGTGTCTGAAAATTGGCAGGCTTCTCCGTTCCATTCCGTCCACGCAAAACGGCGCCACCGGCACACAGACGGCAGGAATAAATTTTAAGATATACTTTAGTAAGGGATGTGACCATCATCACATCCCCCGATTATTATTATGCCTAAATACGGGCATCAATTAAACCATCAATTGTTTCAACCAGTTTTCCAATTTCCGGCTTTGTCAGCTGTGCATTGGCTCCAAGCTGTTCTCCTTTGCGGCGCATTTCATCATTTACAAGAGATGAGAAAATAACCAGCGGAATGTCCTTTGTCTCGCTGTCGCTCTTCACCAGTTTTGTTAAGCGATGTCCGTCCATAAGCGGCATTTCTATGTCAGTAATAATGCAGTGAACCATATCCCCGAGAACGCCCCGTCTTTTAAAATCACAGATTTTGTTCCAGGCCTCCTGACCGTTCATCGTTACAATCTGCTTTGTATAACCGGCTTTTTTCAGGCAGTCGGTAATCAGCTTGCTTAACAGCGGCGAATCTTCTGCAATTAAAATGGGATTCTCGCTTCTGTCATGTCCCTCGTAATCATCCAGATCGGATATTTTCAGTCCTGTTTCCGGACTAATATCCGTTACAATTCTTTCAAAATCCAAAATTACAACAAGATTGTCATTTAATTTCACAACGCCGGTAGACACTCCGCTGTCATCCGAATTAATCGTAGAATCCGGTTTGATAATATCTTCCCATGAAACTCTATGTATGCCAATTACTTCATCTACATGAAATGCAATATTTAATTTGTTAAAATTTGTAATGATAAAAAGTCCCTCTGTCTCATCTTCAGGAACCCCAATGCAGCGCTTTAGGTTGATTACTGTAAGCATCACATCACGCGGCATGAAAATACCCTCCACACATGGATTTGCATGAGGAATCGGGGTCACAGGCTGATAAGATAAAATTTCACGTATCTTTGCCACATTAATTCCATAACGGTTTCTGCCTAATGTAAATTCCAGTATTTCCAGTTCATTTGTCCCGCTTTCCAACAATATATTCGTATCCATAATATTCTTCCTCCCGGCATATTTTCATTATCTGCTGTTGCCTATTATAAATTTACTGTATGGTTCTCGCCATCCAGATTGATTTTTAACTGAAGACTTGTAATTTCCTGAATCTCATTTGAAATTTCAAACAAAAGCACTGTCCCGCTCTTCTGTCCCGCTTTCACATCCCCCTGAAAAGTAGAAAGATCATTCGGAAGAATTGTAGTCTCCGCCATGGCTGTCTCTGTCTCATTTATAATTATCTGAATTGACGGTTTCATCTTCAATATGTCCAGGTGCAGATCTTTTGTCTCCTCAGATGACAAATCTACATTCACAACCAAAAGCTGATGACCTGCCTTTGCATCTACTGCATAGACGTCAGACTGTGCATATGTCGCACACAGGCTGCTGCCTGTATAAGAAGCCTGAACCTTTCCCAGATTCAGAGCCTCGCTGATTGTTGCACTGCTCTGGGATGTATCTGTATCCGGTGATTTTTGTTCCGGTGTATCCGTTTCTTCCTGCATGTCTAAAGCTTCTGTATTTTCTGCGGATTCTTCCGCCGGTACATTTTCTTCTGCCGGATTCTCTGCCGCATTCTCACCGTCCAAAACTTCTTTCATTACAAATATCTCACCGTCCTGCTGATACGTATTATACTTCGCTACTACACGGGAAGCATAACTTATAACAGCATCTTCCTCTTCCGGCGTCAGTACATAAAGAGAATCTCCGCATCCGGCAACCATAAAAGCCGCCGCAAGCAGTACCGCAGTTATCGTTTTCTTTGAGCTTTTCATCCTGTGCCTCCGCTTCATAAAAATCTATGAACATTTTTATTTTAACATTATTTCGCAGAATGGGCAACTACAAATTAAGATTTTATCACTGGCTTTTTGTATCTAATTCAAACCAGAACTCCACACCGTCCGTATGATTGCACACGCCGCAGGCTCTGTGAAAAGAATCCATAATTGCCTTTACAATGGAAAGCCCGATACCGCTGCCTCCGTATTCTCTTGTCCGTGCTTTGTCCACCTTATAAAATTTAATCCAGATTCTCTCAAGATCTTCCTCCGGTATCGGTTTTCCGGTATTAAATACGCTGACACGGACATAATCTTCCATCTGTGTATACTTAATATCTATATGCTTTGGATCCTTTGCATGATGAATGGCGTTGCTTAAATAATTGGTCACTACCTCTTCGACTTTAAATTCATCGGCCCATACATACATCGGCACATCTGTATTAAATGTCAGGGTAATTTCATTTTGTTTCAGCAAAATTGACGAAGCCTGTATAATGCCGCGAATCAGCTCTGTCAGGTCAAACCTCTCCATCACCACAATATCATTTCCAAATTCCAGCTGATTTAGCGTAAGCAGTTTTTTTACCATCTGGTTCAT
>CAOKHR010000029.1 GCA_948468325.1 uncultured Lachnospiraceae bacterium
GCCGGAAAACCATATAGAAACCGATGAAGAAATCAACGATTCTCTGAGAGACAATTTTAAAGAAATGCTGTCAGAAGACAATGACGGACAATACCGTATGCTGGTAAAAGACGATACCAGGGAGACGCAAATCAACGGACAGATGAGCATTGAAGATGTACTGAGCGGATGGGAGAAAACGAGGCGTGCGGCACAGGCGGCGCTGCAGATGGCACAGCAGCAGAAACTGGAATCCGCAAAGGCAAGGGCTCTGCAGGAAGCCAGAGATATTATGGAACGGCTTGCGGATATGATACCGAAGCTGGGCGATGGAATTACACCGGCGCAGATGCCGGAGGAAGAATATCTGAAAGAAGAAATGTCAAATGAAGAGCGTGCCGGACGGGCGGTAGCAGATATGAATGATATGCTGCAGCAGCAGATTGACAGACTTCAGCAGGAAGCAAAGACAGAGCTGAAGCCTCCGGTACCAAAAAGAGAAGCTGAGCCGGAACTGCTTCGCAAGATTAAAAATGCAAAACCGAATTTTGATGAGCAGATTGGTTTAAGACCGTACAGGCCAAGGCAGTTTGAGCAGACAAAGGTGCAGGAACTGCCGGAGGAAGATGTACTTTCCGGGTTAGAAAAGGAAATTTCCGAAGAAGATGCTTTGTCCGAAGAGATGCGGCTGGCAGAAGCGGAATTCTATGGAATTTCGCCCCAGGAGCTTCAAAAAAAGGAAGAAGAGAAGCTTGTGCGTCTGAAAGATAAAGAAGCTGCATCCGAACCGATTTTGCTAAAGCAGGACACAAAAGAAATTAAAGCGAAAAAGATTGCAGAAGCATTAAATAAGCAGGTGCAGAAAGCTCTGGAGGAAGAACAGGAGAAACCCAAAGAGGCTGTCAGCGAGCAGCGTTTTGAGATTACGAAGCTTAGCGATGAGCAGAAAGCAATTTTCTCTTATTTTGTACCGGTGGAAGGGATGGAAAACCAGATATGCCGTGTTTTGACAAATACCGTGAACAGGTTTTCCAACAGAAAAAGTGCTGCTTCAGGCAATATATTGATACAGGGGGGAAGCGGCTGCGGAAAGACGGTTCTTGCGACTGATTTTATCAAAGCGCTACAAAAAGAAACAAAGAACTTTAGCGGAAAAGTAGGGAAAATAGATGCAAAAGTGTTAAACGGCAAAGACCTTTCAAAACTGCTGCGAAAAGTAGCCGGCGGGTGTCTTATCATTGAACGGGCTGCCGATTTAAGCCGTGAAACGGCAGTAAAGCTGTCACTATTGCTGGAAAATGACGAGAGCGGCATCCTGATTATTATGGAAGATACGAGAAACGGACTTGATCAGGCGCTTGGCAGAGATGAGGGGTTTGCAAAAAAATTTACCGAGAAGATTAAAATACCGGTATTTACCAGTGATGAGCTGGTAGAATTCGGAAAGGCATATGCGCGCGATCTGGATTATGAAATTGACAATATGGGCGTATTAGCGCTGTATAACCGAATCAGTAATATTCAGAGACTGGATCAGGCAACCACTTTAACAGAGGTAAAAGAAATTGTAGATGGAGCAATTGAAAATGCCGAGAAGAAAACACTGAAAAAGGCATTTTCCATTATTACATCAAGGAGATATACAGAGGATGATTATGTCATTCTCAGAGAAAAGGATTTCGAAGAATAATAAAGAGAGGGAGGAAGGTAGAATGGGGAATTTTTCGGAACTGGATATGTATTTGTTCGGACAGGCAACGCACTATGACATTTACAGGAAGATGGGAGCTCATCCGCAGACCCGCAGAAAGAAAAAAGGTATCTGTTTTGCAGTGTATGCGCCGCATGCCGCAAAAGTCTTTGTAATCGGAGAATTTAATGAGTGGAATGAAACATCTCATGAAATGAAGCGGCTGAAGCCGGAGGAAGCGGGAATTTTTGAGTTATTTGTTCCCGGACTCGGGACAGGAAGTCTGTATAAATATCTGATTGAGACGCCGGACGGCCGGAAGCTCTATAAGGCAGACCCGTTTGCAAATTATGCAGAAATGAGGCCGGGAACAGCATCCCGGATTGTGGATATTGAGAATATTAAATGGACAGATGATGCCTGGATGCAGAAACGTGCCGAGAAAGGGACAATGGACGAGCAGCCAATGAGTATCTATGAGGTTCATCCGGGCTCCTGGATGCGTCATCCGGGATATGAGGAAGATACCGGATTTTATACTTACCGTGAATTTGCAAAGGCGCTTTGTACTTATGTGAAAAAAATGGGGTATACCCATGTAGAACTGATGGGTATTTCCGAATATCCTTTTGACGGTTCCTGGGGATACCAGGTGACGGGATATTTTGCACCGACTTCCCGTTATGGGACGCCTGAGGATTTTGCATGGATGGTTAATTATTTTCACAGGAATAATATAGGAGTTATTTTGGACTGGGTACCGGCTCATTTTCCAAAAGATGCGCACGGACTGGCAGAGTTTGACGGGCAGGCATTATATGAATATGCAGATCCGAAAAAAGGGGAGCATCCTGACTGGGGAACGAAGATTTTTGATTACGGCAACAATCAGGTGAAAAATTTCTTAATCGGAAGCGCTCTGATGTGGGTGGAGCATTATCACATTGACGGACTCAGGGTTGATGCGGTGGCATCTATGCTGTATCTGGATTACGGCAAACAGGACGGACAGTGGGTGGCTAATCAGTACGGCGAGAATAAGAATTTAGAGGCGATTGAGTTTTTCCGGCACATTAATACATTGATTACCGGGCGCAATAAAGGCGCTGTTATGATAGCGGAAGAATCTACGGCATGGCCGATGGTAACGGGACCCGCGCAGGAGGGAGGATTGAATTTCTCTCTGAAATGGAATATGGGCTGGATGCATGACTTTTTGGATTATATGAAGCTAGATCCGTATTTTCGGAAGGATAATCACAATAAGATGACATTTGCAATGTCTTATAACGGAAGCGAAAAATATATTCTTGTGCTTTCTCATGATGAAGTTGTTCATTTGAAATGTTCTATGCTCAATAAGATGCCGGGATTGGGAAGAGATAAATTTTCCAATCTGATGGTAGGGTACGCTTTTATGATGGGACATCCGGGCAAAAAGCTTCTGTTTATGGGACAGGAATTTGCGCAGCTTCATGAATGGAATGAAAAGACAGAACTGGAATGGTATCTTTTAGACAATCCTGACCATAAACATATGCAGGAATATGTAAAGGAACTGCTCCATATGTATAAGAAATATCCGGCAATGTATGAATTGGATCACAGCTGGAATGGTTTTGAATGGGTCAATGCAAATGATAACGAAAGAAGTATTTTCAGCTTTATCAGAAAGAGCAGAGACGGGAAAAACAGCCTGTTGTTTGTATGCAATTTCACACCGGTTGCAAGAGAAGATTACAGAGTAGGCGTTCCGACAGGAAAATCTTACCGGCTGATTTTTAACAGCGATGATGAGAAATTCGGCGGAAGCGGAGAAGCAAGGCCTGTAAGCTACCGCGCAAAGAAGCAGGAATGTGACGGAAGACCTTATTCCATCGCATATCCCCTTCCGGCATACGGCGTAGCAGTATTTCGGTTCTCATATTAAAAATCGGCGCGCAGCAGAAAAATAGCGCCAAATTATAACGGTATCAAATAACAAATCGCCCCGGCTCTTTGCAAGCTGGGGTGATTTGTTATACCGTAAACATCTTCTGCCAATTATATTTTGGATTGTCAGAATTTTAAATCATAGTTTACAGATTAAATAGTGTTTATCCAGCCATTCCAATTTTTTGGATAGAGATGAGGATTTTTTGTAATCGCTGATATTTACAATCTTATCTGAGTTCTCATCTGATTTGGATTTTTTCGCTTTTCTAAAAAAGCGTAAAAGAGTAAAAGGAAATCTTTTTTTTCTAAATTTAATCATTTTCATATTGCCACACCTGCTTATTTTTAGTTGCTTTATTTTGTTGGTAGTTTTGATAATAGTATAATATTGTGCTAAATTTATTATACCATATGATGCTTGTTTATGTAAAGGAATTTTAATCATAAATTTTTAATATGTGGCATCTGGAAAGAGGGAGATTTAAATTCTGACAAACCTTGGTTCTCTGTACCGGATTTCAATTTTTATATTGGATGCCGAATTTGTAGTTATGATGTTTATGCCGTCAGCCAGACGCAAAAAGTGCCAGTTAAAGGTTTGAGGATCGGTAAGACCGTAAATTGTATCTGTATCAGAGTCCATAATAACCGGGGTGTTATTTGAAATGCCAGTGAATATTGTCTCAGAAATATTTTGCAGTCTTTCCATGTTATTTGTAACGGGAGAGTTTTCCGGTATATCCGGTTTTATATATTTTTGATTTCTAATAAAAAAATTACCGGATTGATTCAGCGTTACATGAGGAAGGATATAAGTATTTATGTCGCTGTGTATATGTAATTCCAATGGAGTGGAAGCGTTAATGACAGCTTTTCGCGTAATTACATCGGTAAACCCGTATGCGCAGTCCGATGTCGCAGTTAAGTCAAATCCAGCGGTCTGTCCACCGATCTGGTGCGGTGTCAGTTTAAAATATACGTTGTAAAATATATTTTCATAGCCGGGCTGTTTAAACTGTAATGGTTTGTATCCGTCTGTTTTCAGGAGCCATTTCATAATACCGCTTTCTTCATACCGGCTGAAGTACGGATTGCCGTTATTGCGGGGATCTTTACATATGGAAAAGTTCCATTCAATTACAGAATTCAATTGTGCGCCGTAAAATGTGAATTTATCCCTTCCCGGTGTTTTTGAAACGTTATATTCGATTTCCCCTCCGGAAGCGGCTTCTATTTCGCCGTTAAAAGAACAAATCATCAGTCCGAAATCACTTGCGCGTTTTCCGTCAAAAAAAAAATCTGTTGCAAACATTATTTATCACCTGAACCATTCGTTTTTTGTATAATTTTATCGAGTTGCTTTTTATATTCTTTTTCCAGTCTGTTAAAATCTTTGATTTTTCCGGCGTAGGAATCCTGCACGCGATGCAGTTCACCAATCAGATTCCGGTACTCGTCTTTGAATCTCTGCAATTCTTCCAAAGATTCATGTAATCGCTGGTTTTCACGTTTTAAACGTTTGTTTTCCTGAATCAGGACTTTTAGTGTTTCTTTTTCTATGTTTTTATGAAATGCCATTTGTTTACTCCTTTCAAATGCTGTTTTCCTGAATACTTTTTACGGACAGCCGGCCGCTGCCGGATATGCGGTCTGAGGTTACGGAACGCAGGGCTTTCTGTACTTTCTGGCTATGCTTGATTTGATGTATAATATCCTCGGCATTTGCACAGTTTTCCAATGTGAAATTATAAGTTGCCGCAATGCTTTTTGCCGGGGTGTTGTTATGGAGGGCAGATATGAAATGATTCGCGTCAGGCGTATTTACAAGTGACTGTGGAACATTTTGTAAATTCGGAAGATTTTTTAATAATTCCAGAAACTGCGGCATTTGTTCAGCCGGAATCAGGCCTTCTCCGTTTTTCACAGAAGCGATTCCGTCATCACCGTTTGATTTCACCTGTTTTTCAATGCTGTCTACTGATACGATTCCTCCTTTTTGAAAACCGGGGAATTTTATAGATTTCAGCTTTTTATACAGATTTTCGTCTTTGCCGCCTCCGTTGTAAGTTACATTAAGCTCTTTTGCAAGGCCTTGCAGTTCTGTCGGAGATAAGATTTTTCCTTTGCCGCTGTATGCGCCGGCCTTATTTTCGTATATTACCTGGTTTACATCGGAAAACTCTTTTTTCTTTTTTTTCGTACTGCTGGCATGCTTTGCAATGTAGTTTTTCGCTTTGTCAAGTTTACTTGTGGCTGATTTGCCGGAATCCGGTGTGCCTGCGGGTGGCAGCGCGCCCGGACTCGCGGAATTTGCAACAGCTGCTCCTTCTCCGCTGGAAGAGGTACCGCTGCTTTTTTTGCTGTCGTCTGCAATATCTGCAATGATATTATTTATGTTATCCTGTATCGTTCCTGCAAGACGGTCAAACATTCCGTCTGTTTCTTTTATGTAATTATTCTCTTCGGCTATTTTTGTAAGATAATCTGAAATGACTGCCATATTGGCATTTGCGGTATCAAGACCTTCGCCTACAAGCAGCATAAAATCGTCCATTTTTTTTGTTGTAAGCTCCTGATATTCTTCATATAGTTTATCAAGCATGTCCTGCTGGTCAGAAATGTACCTGTCATATTCCGTTTCGTGTAAATCGTCTTCTTTTTCGGAAAGTTCTTTCTGCAGTTTCTGCAGTTTTGCAAGTCCTTCCTGTGAGGTGTCGCCGGAATAAGCAGCAATCTGTTTTTGCAGTGTGGAAATGTCGTTTGTCTTTTCGCTGATTGTTCTGTTGTAGTCGTGCAGGTCTTTCTCTGCATTCAGGGCATTTTTTTTGTCATCAATCAGTTCTTTCAGATAATTAAGTTCTGCCTGATAACGTTCTTTCATCATGTCATTGATCTTTGTTTCAAAATCGTATCTTTCTTTATAGGAATCCTGCTCTTTCGTAACGGTTTCATCCAGAACCTTTTTTAAATCGTCCATGGAATTCAGTGTAATGCCAAGCAGATCACTGTGAAGGGAACCGGAGTTATACATACGGCGCAGTTCCTTAACCTCTGCCGCATACCTTTGTGCATCATTATCGGAAGCGTAATAGCTTGCTGACAGGGAACCGAGTTTTGCAAGCCCTGCTTCTGTCAGGTTTCCGGTTTTGTCGTCTGTCAGTTTTTCATGGGCGAACAGGCTCTGTAAAAATTCCTGTTCCGTAATGATTCTTCCGATGGATTTTGAAATATCTTCAAACAAATCAAAATGAAGCTGGTTGATGGCGTTGTTCAGTTCATAGGTTTCTTTTTTACAGGAAGAAATAGAAGCGGATACCTGCTGGATCTGGTCAAATGCTTCGTACCATTCATCGGTTCCGGGTTTGATTGCTCCTATTCTTTTTTCCAGTTCATTCTTTTCCTGCTGGTATGTGGCAAGCATCTGGTCATTGATTTTTTTCTGGGATTCGTAATAAGAGATGTTCACTTTTGCGCCGGATGCTTCGATTTCAGAAATGCGGCTGTCCAGGGCTGTCATTTGATGGTCAAGCAGCTGTGCCTGTTTTTCAAAATCGTCTGCGATGTTGTCGAATTTCAGTTTATTTGACTCCACCGCCCAGGAATTGTATTCTTCCTGTGCCGCGGAACAGTCATTGACTGCTTGCTTTCTGGCTTTTAAGGCCTCATTGTATTTGACGGCTGCATTGTAGGCTTTGGAGCCTTCTTCAAAAAGAGAAAGATTGATTTGCTTGTTGTTTTTAACGGCATTTTTGATTTTTTTCTTGTCTTTGCCGGAAACGTCAGGACTGCTTAAGGTGTTCTTGCTTTTCAGGTTCTTTTTTGCCTGTTTGAGATTTTTTTTTGTTTCTTTTTTTGCTTCCTTTTGGGCGACTAAAGTTTTCTTTTCCTGTTTGTCCTGCTTTTTAATTAAAGTATTTTTTGCCTGCGAGCCGATGGCATTTTTTAGTTTTTTATCCAGCAGGTCGATTTTATCGCTGAATATTTCGATTTTATCCGCGGCTTTGTCGAGCGGAAGATGGTATAATTTTTCTGCGGTTTCTACAAATGAGGCTGTGGATTGGGCAGCTTTGTCGTACCATTCCTGGTACTTTTGTATTTTGTCCGCCAGATCCTGATAAATCTTCATATCGTCTGGGGATCCCTGGGCACGTATGGTTTCAATGTCAAGGGTGCCGTTTCTGATTTTCTTTGCGTATTTTTCATCCAGTCCTAAGGCATTTGCTTCTTTCATGTATTTGCCGTAGGATTTTCCGTAGGTAGATAATTCTTTTTTTAAGTTTTTGGAAGCTTTTTTGTAATATATGTCAACAAATTTTTTTGTGAGGGCGGTTTCTGCCTGTTTGAGCCATTTGTCGAATTTTCGCTGAAAGTTTTTCAGGCGGTATTCAATCCAGTCAAATATTTTTTCGAATGTTTCCAATGTTTCTTCTGCGGCATCAGAAGCAGTTTGGGAATCATTTGCAGAGTTATTTGCAGAATTTGTTTGGACAGCCGAATTCCCGACGGGGCCTGGCAGTACAGACCCTCCGTGAAATTTGGTGTTGGTATTTGTACCGTTGAACGCATCATAAACGGTTCCCTTTGCGTGTGCACCAATAAGTTTTCCTCTGCCTGAGGTATAACCGTTTTTCTTCAGCTGATCCATCTGTTTATGGTTAAAAATAATATCGCCGCGTTTTAAGTTGATAAACTGTGCGCCGCCCCGGATGGGGATCAGCCTGCCGTTTCTGACAAGGCCTTCTTCGCCCAGTTCATTTACTAAGGCTTTTTCATTTCTGGGGATGGATACACTGGAACCGGATCCTAGTGCAAAAGCATTGAATGTGCCGTTTGCTTCCGTGCTTTTTTTTGTTTCTGTGTCGGTTTTCGTTTTCGGTTTTTGGGGCTGTTTTTTTGGATTTCTGGGATTTTCTAAAATATCGAGTATTGTTGGTCTATATTTTATAGTGCCTTCTAATATTGGCACGTCTGCCGCAAAAACAGGTGAAAAGTCAGGATTGAAAACGAGCGTGTATTGTGTTTTTTCATCTACTTCCGCGGAATCCACAAGAATTTCAGGCAGTTGCTGCAAGTTTTCTTTCTGGTCTTCCAGATTTGCCTTTTCCTTTTCATGGCCGGTTATATCCCTGTGGATTGCATAGATTTCGTTTGAACTGGACGCCTGTTTTAAGGATTCTTTCAGACTGTTCAGTTCTTCATCAAGCTGTGCAAGCTGGGAATCTATCTCTGTAATATTGGAAGTGATTTCAAGCATCAGAGGTTCTTTCAGGTTCGTCATTAACAGAGATATGCGTTCCAGCTCCTGTTCCGCTTCGTGATAGTCGTCACTGTCTTTTGCCGATGTTTTCATTGTTTCTTTGCACTCTTTTACCTTTTCAATCAGTTCCATATACCGTGAAATCCTGTCATCAAGGCTTCTTTCATCATTCATGGAATCTGCATCAAATCCAAGGGAAGAGAGCAGTGTATGTACTTCTTCCAGCTGATTTTTATACAGTTCATAAGCGGCGGAATCCGGGTGCATGTTTTCAAGATTCATTTTTATGGAAGAGGCTTTATCCAGTAATATATCGGTTACTCCGTCAATGTCAGAATCATCAAAATCCAGTGTATGTTTCAGATATTCATCAAAGGGTTCCTTTGATTCTGCATCAGAGTCGATATAGTCTTCATGTGCATTCCAGACAGTGTCTGTTGTCGAATTTTTAAATTCGTTGTATTTCTGTTTTGCAGTATCCAGTTCCTGAGACAGTTTCATATATTCGCTGCCGGTTATGTCTGTACAGTTATTCAGTGCTTCCTGTGCGGTCATGACATTGGATAACAGGGACTGGTATTCATCCAGTGTGTTTGTAAAACTGGAGCTGAAAAATTCCCTGTTATTATATTCATACAGGTTTGCACGTTGTTTTAATGCCTGAAACATGTCGCTGCTTATGCCAAGACGGTCTGACCATTCTTTGTCATTTTTCGGTATGTCGCCGTCAAGAACAATTTTATCTGCACTCTGGAAGAGATTGTTAAGGCCGTTTGTTTCATCAAAAAACGGAGCCGCTTTCTTTACGACTTCTCTTGCAATGCTGGCGTATTCCTCCATGTCTTTTGCATTCAGAAGCTTTTTATAGTCTTCTTCGCTGGCCATAAATTCGATGCCGGCCTGGAACCCTTTTGTATTTGTCTTTCCGTAATGTTCACTTTCTGTATTATTTAGTGTTTCATTTACAAGATTATATGCATCCTGTGCAGTGTCAAACATATCCTGGTCGTTAAACTCTTTCGCGGCCTCAAACCGTCTGAATGCATTTGACGCTTCATCAACGGAATTTGACAGCAGTTCAAGCTGTGTAATCTGCTCCTGCAAGGCATCAATGCTGCCGTATGTAGTCTCGATATTTTCCAGCAGCGAGCCGTTGTAATTATCAATGCCATTGTTCCACTGTACCCATTCTTGTTTTTTCAGGGCAAGCGTCTGCCGGATGGCCTCCCGCACATCTGACCGGCGCGCCTGGGCAGCCTGCTTTAATTTGGTTGTGTTCACTGTGATGTGCCCGTTTTCTGATTTGACGGCTGTGGAATATTTAGAGGAGCAGGAGAAAAGTTTTTCGTAGGTTGATTCTTGGATACTTCCGGTGTCGGAGAGGATCTCCTGAAGGAGGGATAGTTCATCGATTAGGCCAATGACTTCTGTGTCGCCTTCTTTGGAGCCGTTGACTGCTTTAAATGCGTCGGGGAGAGAGAGGAGAGAAGAGGATGTGTCTGAATTTTGGATTTCCCTAATCTTAGCAATTAGTTCATCCAAAGATAGAAGAGTACCTTCTGGTATTTCAATCTGTTCTGTTGCGATTTGTAATTCTTCAAATGTGAGTTTTTCAACTTCGTTGTAAAAATCTTCTTGTAATAGTGATTTTACACTTTGGTGCATTCTATTAACATCGTCTAAAGATTTAAAGTTAATAGATAAATCAAAGTCGTTTTCTTTGCAATATTTTTGAATATTTGTAATAGCACCTTTGACGCGTTTAACATATTGTCCAGAAGTTTCATCTTGTTTTGGTAGTGCATAAACATTTTCAATTATCCGAGATACATCTTCGTTTGAAGCTAATAAATTGGTAAACTTTTGAACATTATTAGCCATCTCAACAAAAGTGTCTTCGGATTTAATTGATGCATAATCAAGTCCTTCAATATATTCATGAATAAAAGATTTTGCATTTTCTGATAACTGATTATAAGCGTTGGATCCTTTATTGTTTTTTGTGGCTTGGGCATTCCAATTTAACTGGTCTTTATAATCTTGATATATTGCCTCTCTATCGTCAATTATTCGTTGATTTTCTTGAATATAGGCGTCTGAATCATGTATCAAGTTATCAATTTGTTCATCTGTAAACCAATTATAAATAGGGTTTTCATAGTTGCTTAAACTATCTATAAATTGTCGTAATTTTTCTTCAGAGGATGTTATTCGCTCTTGAAGTGAACCTAGCCACCCATATGCTGTGTTTAATTCTGTTGCCTCATATAAACTATCGCCATATACAAATTCATTAAGAGCATATGCAACATCGGCAACGTCTATTTGCTTTGTTAAACCGCTATTTTTATAAGTATACATAAATTCTTTTTTTGCTACAGCTTCGTTTGCATATAATCGTAAATTTTTCCAAACTAAATCATAAATAGTTCCAGATTTAGTCTTTGTGTCTGCGCTATTTTCAAATTCATTTATTTTCGTAATAACACCAGAAGCAACTTCTTGATTCTTAAATTTTGTTGTATTGTTTCTTAATGATTTTTCATATTCCTCGTCTAACAATTCAATAGAGTGTTGAAGAAGGTTATTTTTATTAGAAATGGCTGCTCCTTCATTGTTCCATCCTGTTATTAATTTTGGGGTAATGTCTAAAATCTGAGACATTATCTCCTGATACTTCTGATATTCTTTATCTGGAAGATTTTGTATTCCGCCAAGAGATTCAGATTTTTTAGTTAAAAAGTCATATTCTTCACGTAGTCCAACTAATGTTTTTCGATTGTTTTCATATGAAGAATTATTGTCAGACAACTGGGTTTGAAGTTTAAACAATCTGTCTTTTGCTCTTTCTGAAGACTGAGAAAGATAATTAAAACCTTCTATAATCTTAGTTATTCCCCACGTAATAGCTATTCCGGTGAATATATTAAATGTGGAAGATAAAACTTTAACACCTACACTTGCCAATTTAGTGGATTTGGCAGTAGATTCTAATTCGGATTGAACAAGTTTTTGTTTTGCAACAAAAGTATCAGTTGTACCAGATAATCCTTTTGTTTGAAGTGCATATTCCTTTGCAGTTATGCTTGCTTGTGTCATTGTTTGTGTATATGCTTTTGCATATGACATACCACTTGCTATTTTATTCTCTAAATTAATTAATGCCGTCTTATCTAATTCTAATTGTAAAATATGTTTTTGTATAGAATCATTTACTTCTTTTTGAGCAATTTTTCTTGCTTGTAATGTACTAATAATTCTTTGACCAGATAAAGTCGTTTCATCTTTAATTGTCTTGAATATCATACTAAGGAAGTGTATAATTATAAAAAATATACCTTGGTGTATTGTGGGGATTTTATTATGCGAAATATTGATCTGTATTTTCAAAATACATTTATCTTATCAAAGAAAAGTGAGATATTATTATGAAAGTATTCCACAATAGAGTGAATTATATATTGCTATCCTTGTTAATAATATCAGAGTTAGTAATATTAATTATATATTCTATTCCAAATTTAAACCATACTGTTAATTTCGTAAAATCTATTGAGGATTTGATAATTGCAGGGTATGTTAGTGATATTTTTTGGCAAAATGGAGTTATATACGGTTTAATTTACTGTATTTTCCATACTTTAACTTATATATTAATTATAATATTTTCAGTTATTACACTATTTAAACATAGAATGATAAAAATAGTAGGAAATATTATTATTATACAAAATATCATGCTTTTATCTCTTACATTATGGCATAAATTTTTAATAAATGAATTAAATGAAACTGTGGTTATTGATATTGAAATGTATATATTTATTACTATTTTTTTAACTGCATTTGTGATGATTGTATCTTTGAGAAAGAAAAAATTTTATTTAACGTTGAGCATAATAACGATCTTACAATTAATCAATACAATAAATTTTGCAATAGAACATATTGCAAGTATCTATATTACCAGCGTAATGTTTGTATGTTTTAGCGAGATACTTATACTTAATCTGTACTGGTTGGTTTTGTGCTTTATTAAAAAGGATATAGAGCTTTATAATGATCAAAGTGATTTATAGCATAAAAACAAAATGAAAAAAGAGAAAATTATTAAGAGGATATTCTTGCTTGTATAAGCAGAGATACTTATGTAATCATAATTTGTTTTTATATTTTTGTAGTAGTTTAATTCAACTCTCCGTTTCCCCACAAATGGCAAGGAGAAATCCATACTGATTTTCAGGCATCAGCGGGCCAGTACCGAGCGCATCTTATCATGGCATCGTTTCATATAACCATGACCGGGAGTTGTCGCTTCTGTGAGGGCTTCCTCTGGCTGAGGCTATCCCTGCGGACTGTTCCAGTGGCCGGATTGTTACTTTTTAAGAAAAAGTACCGGCCAGTGTAGGAGTTTCCCCGCATATTGTCCCTTCGTTTACCGGTATGTATTTCATACCGGGCAGCAGGAAAACTTATGTATCCATAAGAACATCTGCTGCTGTCGGCATATTCAAACAATTTTTGAGTCCAGACATTTTAGGACTACCGACGTTTTTGAATCCAGCGATTAATCCGGCGCTGAGGCCAATACTTCCAAAGGAACCCAGCGCGCCTGTGACCGAATTGAGTACGGATAAAAGGCTGTTAAAGCCGTTTATTATTGTAATGACTGCATCGGAATTTGCAATATTTCCGATTGTCTGTGTCCAGGTATTGGACAGTTTGTTCAGGGAGCCTTCCCAGCTCTCGGCAGATTTCATTGTTTCTTCTAAGGCGGAGCCACCGGCATTTTCGTAATCTCCAAGCATTTTTTCATAGAGGTCCCAGTTTGACAGGATGCCGGAAAGCACGTTGCTGCGGTATTTTCCACCAATGTCGGAAAGAATGCCGGATTTCTGGACGGAGTCATCCGGCAGGGAGTTGTATACGGCGGCAAGTTCTTTTAAGATTTCCATTGGGTCTCTCAATTTTGTAATGCCGTCCTGTACGGTTCTTAATTCAATGCCCAGACTCTTGCAGCGTTTTTCTGCCTGGGAGAGGGATTCGGCATTTAAAATTTCCGTTTCAAATCCTGTTTCTCCTTCGATCTGCTGCAAAGTCATGATGATGCCGCTTACCGCACGGCCAACGACATTTCCGGCTTCCTGTGTGGTGGCGATTCCGGTTCCAAGCAGCGCTGTCATTTCATTTTCACCAATATTGACATTTGCCAGATGGCTGGCCGAAATTTTTGTTGCTTCGGCCAGGTCTTCCATACTGACAGAGTTTCTGTTTGTAACCTGATTTTGGGCATCGAGCAGTGCTGTAAGCTTTTCGACATTTCCGGAATATCGGTAAGCAGCATCGGATGCCATAATATAGTCATTTGCAAGGGAAGCATTCATGCTGCCGGAGCTTTGGGCAAGTGTACTTAACCTGGCCAGTTCTTCTGCGTTTTTATATCCGGCGCGGTACATTTCCTGAACATCGGAAAGGTAATCGGCTGCTTTGCGTCCAAGTTTGTTTGCTGTTTCAAAAGAAACACTGCCAAGCTCTTGCAGCTGTGTTTTTGTTAGGTCGCTTGTTTTGCTGATTTCTGTCAGGATTGTATTGAGTTCTTTTAAATCGCCAA
>CAOKHR010000030.1 GCA_948468325.1 uncultured Lachnospiraceae bacterium
TTCCTGTTAAACATATTATATGCCATATATGCAGATTTTTCAACCGTAAGTTGAAAACGCTCTGGACGCTAATACCAGCGGCAGTACGAAGGTACAGGGAGACTGGAGCAAGGTAAAGACTGTGAATGTGAAGAAATAGACAGCATTTTCTATAAACAAACTCTGGTTTAACTTTGCCTCAAAAATTGCTGTAAAAGATTCATTTGACATAGCCTTTGTACTGTGATAGTCTGGATACAGTGAAAAACAAAATAATCATCTTCAGGGCAGGGTGACTTTGCAAGAGTATTTTAGAAATTGAAAGAATTCCCTACCGGTGGTACAGCCCACGAGCCGTAAGGTATGATTCGGTGCAATTCCGAAGCCGACAGTAAAGTCTGGATGAAAGAAGATAACGTATCGTCTGTGAATGCCATAGTATGCAGGAGGGCATCCGGCAGTTTGATGTATGTCATAGTGTGCACAAAAGCTGCCAGTGGCAGGTTTTTGGTACGGAAAGACGATTGTAGTATATTCGGCTCTGAAATAGAATTCTGTTTCAGGGCTTTTTGCTGTAAAAATATGAAAAACTGACAGCAGCAGATTTAGTATGCGTCACTAAATGGCCTGCTGCGGGGAAAGGAAGTGCAGAATATGAGTCCCAGAGAGTATATGAAACTGGCAATAGAAGAAGCCAGAAAGGGAGAAGGATTTACAAATCCAAATCCTATGGTCGGCGCAGTGATTGTAAAAGACGGCCGTATCATCAGCATGGATTATCACCATCGTTATGGAGAATATCATGCAGAACGAAACGCCATTTTAAATTGCAGAGAAGATATGGGCGGTGCTGAAATGTACGTGACGTTAGAGCCCTGCTGCCACCATGGGAAGACGCCGCCCTGTACGGATATTATCATCGAAAGCGGTATCCGGAAAGTATATATAGGTTCTATGGATGCGAATCCTCTGGTTGCAGGGAAGGGAGCGGAAATCTTAAGAAAGAACGGGATTGAAGTAATCACCGGTATCTGCGAGGAGGAATGCCTTTCCCTGAACAAGATATTTTTCCATTTTATGAAGCATAAGACGCCTTATGTTGTCATGAAATATGCAATGACAGCAGACGGAAAAACAGCGACACGAACAGGAGCCTCGAAATGGATTACAGGAGAAGCTGCCAGAGCAAGGGTACAAGAAAGCCGCCATAAATATATGGGAATTATGGCGGGCGTAGGAACCGTGCTGGCGGATGATCCGCAGCTGACATGCAGGCTGGAAGGGAAAAGGACGCCGATTCGGATTATTTGCGACACAAATTTAAGAACGCCCCTGACATCGCAGGTGGTGACAACGGCGGATAAAGTGCCGATGATTCTGGCAACGGCAGTTACAGATTCAGAAAAGACAAAACCATATGAAAAGCAGGGGTGTCGGGTGGTTTTTGTTCCTTTGCATGGCAAACACATAGATTTAAAGGTTCTCATGGCAAAATTAGGAGAACTTGGAATTGACAGCATACTTTTAGAGGGTGGGTCAGAGCTGAATTACAGTGCATTGCAAAGCGGTATTGTGCATGCGGCAGAGACATACATAGCTCCGAAAATATTTGGAGGAATCGGGGCAAAAACGCCGGTAGGAGGCGTCGGCGTGGAATTGCCGCGTGAGGCTTTCTTTCTCAGCAATCCCAGGGTAAGTCAGATAGAAGAAGATATTCTAATAGAATGGGAGGTGGAATCATGTTTACCGGAATCATAGAGGAAATTGGCAAAGTTTTGCGTTTCGAACCGGGAAAGCTTGTGATTGGGGCAAAACTGGTGCTGGAGGGAACGAAAACCGGTGACAGCATTGCTGTCAACGGCGTATGCTTAACCGTTACAAAAATCGGCAGCAGAGATTTTACGGCAGACGTTATGCCGGAAACGTTATCGAGAAGCTCACTTGGAAAGCTTACATCCGGCAGCCATGTAAATTTGGAACGGGCGATGGCGGCAGACGGACGTTTTGGCGGACATATTGTATCCGGTCATATTGACGGTACCGGAACGATAGAAAAAATTGTAAAAGACGGCAATGCCGTTCGCTATCAGATTGCGGCGGAACCTGGTATTATGCGCGGAATTGTGGAAAAAGGCTCCGTTGCCATAGACGGAATCAGCCTTACGGTTACAATGGCGGGGAAAGAAAGATTTGAAGTTTCCGTGATTCCCCATACGCTGGGGGAAACGATACTGGCGGAAAAGAGGCAGGGTGCTGTCGTTAATCTGGAAAACGATATAATTGGAAAATATGTAGAGAGACTGCTTACATTTGAAAAAGAGGAGAAAAAAACAACGCTCACGAAAGAATTTTTACTTCAGGCGGGATTTTAAGGAGGATGGAATATGTACGCATACAGCTTGGTAGAAGAAGCGATTTCAGATTTGAAACAGGGAAAGATTATACTGGTGACAGATAATGAAGACAGAGAAAATGAAGGGGATTTTATCTGCGCGGCTGAATTTGCAACAACAGAAAACGTGAACTTTATGGCAGTTCATGGGAGAGGCCTGATTTGTATGCCTATGGGGAAAGCGCTTGTCGAGAAGTTAATGCTGCCGCAGATGGTGTCGGAAAACACGGATAATCATGAGACGGCGTTTACGGTATCTATTGATGCGGCAGAGACTACCACAGGAATTTCCGCCGAGGAGAGGGGCATTACTGCAAGAAAGTGTGCAGACGATCATGCGGGACCTAAAGATTTCCGCAGGCCGGGACACATGTTTCCTCTTCTGGCAAAGAAAAACGGTGTTTTAGAACGCGAAGGACATACGGAGGCAACCATAGATCTGATGCGTCTGGCAGGATTAAAAGAGTGCGGGCTCTGTTGTGAAATTATGCGGGATGACGGCACGATGATGCGTACGCCGGAGCTGATGGAGCTGGCGGAAAAATTCCAAATTAAAATGATTACCATAAAAGCATTGAAAGAATACAGAAAGGTGCATGAAAAACTGGTGGAAAAGGTCGCCGTCACAAAAATGCCTACGCGCTACGGAGATTTTGTGGCGCACGGATATGTAAATAAACTCAATGGAGAACATCATGTAGCACTGGTAAAAGGCGAGATTGCAGACGGGCAGAATCTTTTGTGCCGCGTGCATTCGGAATGCCTTACCGGAGACGCCTTTGGCTCTATGAAATGCGACTGCGGACAGCAGCTTCAGTCAGCGATGCGTCAGATTGAGGCAGAAGGCAGGGGGATTCTATTGTATCTTCGGCAGGAGGGCAGAGGCATCGGGCTGATAAATAAATTAAGAGCCTATGAACTGCAGGATCAGGGAATGGATACAGTGGAAGCTAATCTGGCGCTTGGATTTTCGGAGGATTTGCGGGAATATTATATCGGGTCACAGATTTTAAGAGATTTGGGGGCAAAGAGTCTGCGGCTGCTTACAAATAATCCGAAAAAAATAGACGGGCTGTCGGAATTTGGCTTAAGTATCAAAGAGCGTATTCCGATTCAGATGGAACTTACGCCGTTTGATGCGTATTATATGAGGACAAAGCGGGAGAAAATGGGGCATATGCTGAATTATCAGGAGGATGAATTGTGAAAAAGAAATCAAATTATACGGGAGTAATTATTTTGTCAGTAGTGGCAGCAGTGTGCGTGCTGGCGGCAGCGGCAGCGGTTTTTGTGCTGGTCCGCGAGGTTGGAAAAGACGAGGAAGTATCAAAGCGCATTACGAAGACCGAACGCGCCGGAAAATCGGAAGAAGAGGATCTGACGACAGAGATGAAGCCGGCGGAGGAGGCAGAAACGGAAGCAGAAACAGACAAATCGGAAGAGATGGCAAAAGAGGATTTGCAGCCTGTTTTAGACGCATATCAGGTATATATTGATGAGCATCTTTATGACGGAGAAGAGTATTACGGATGTGCGCTTTTGTATTTGAATGATGATAAGATTCCGGAATGTTATTATGCCGGACTTACAATGGGCGCGGTTTTTCTTTCTTATAAAGACGGAGAAGTTTTTGCCGCAGAGTCACAATCATCAGGTGCATTAGGCTGTTACCAGGAAAAAAACAATCGTGTCAGATTTTCCGCTTTGTCCGGAAGCAGGGGATATGAGGAATTTTATGAACTGTCCGATGACGGGACGGAATTTACAAGAGTTGGGTATGCAGCGGCAGATCATATAGAAACAGGTGTGTATTATATAGGAGTGGATGAGCGTATCGGAACGCTTCTTGATTACCAAAAATATTTGGCGCTGATGGGGCCGTTTTTAAGTCTGGATTTTTTAGATACGGTAGATGAGGCATACGAGGCGCTTAAACTGCCTGCCATGCACGATGGAACGAGCGAATATGAATTTACGCAGGATTTAAATGATATTTCGGGAGAAGATTATGCATTATGTCTGAATCCGGATGACTATACGGGCAGCGGAAGCGAGGTGACTGATTTTTCCTATTTTTATCCAGGGCAGCTCTTTGAGTATGCAGTTCATAACAGCGAGCCGATAGAGAACAAATATGGGACAAATATCAGTACGTCTGCTTATTATGGGCCGCAGGGATCACAGTTTCGGTTTAGCATTTCGCTGCGGACAGATCCCGGAAGCATAAAGGAAGCGACAGATTTTATTTATGAAGGTGAGATGAGCAGCCTGCAGGAGCCTTCGGAAATCAAGCATGTGACGGAACAGGATTATGGAAGGGTGATTGTGACCGGATATAATACGCCGCGTGACAAGCTTGTATATGATCTGGTTAAAGTTGATAAAGATTATGTGATGCAGATGATGATTGCATTTCCTGTATATACGTCAGAAGAAGACGAGCTGCAGAAAGGGTATGTGACGGAGTGTATGTATCGTATGTGCGGCTTTTCCGGCAGCAGTCAGCCGCCGCGCAGTTATGAGGAATACAGGGAGGCAGTGCGGTAATGAAAAAAGGAGTTTATATAGCGGCTGTCATTTTTATCGGGCTGGCGTCGGAAGGATGCGGAACCGGGCGTTTCAGGGAAGAAAGCAAAGAGGCGGAGGCGGTGAAACAGCAGGACGATTTTGAAACAGAGTCTGAGACGGAAGCAAAAACAGAGTATCTTGCTGCGGAGGAAACGGAAAGCGGGATTGAGGAAAATGTGCCGGAGATTCTGCATTTTGTGGATGTCTATGGCGAAGCGTATCAGGTGGAAATTAATCCGAATGTGAAAAAGCACGATTATGATTTAAATGCATTTTCACATGAGGGCAGCAAACTCACTTATCAGGGAGATGCAAGGTATACATACCGTCTCGGAATCGATGTATCCCACCATCAGGGAGATATTGACTGGGAGAGGGTAAAAGCTGCCGGATATGAGTTTGCGTTTCTGCGGATTGGATACCGGGGATATGGACAGGAGGGAAAGGTGTGCGCGGACAACAAATTTTTTGAAAATATAAAAAACGCGCATGCGGCAGGAATTGATGTAGGAGTTTACTTTTTTTCACAGGCAGTCAATGAAGAAGAGGCAAGAGAAGAAGCGGAATTTGTGCTGAAAAATCTGGAGGGACTTTCTCTTGAGCTTCCGGTTGTGTATGATCCGGAAAATATTTTAGATGCAGACGCAAGAACGGATGATGTTACGGGAGAGCAGTTTACAAAAAATACTCTGGTGTTTCATGACATGATAGAAGAGGCAGGGTATCAGCCTATGATATACAGCAATATGCTGTGGGAGGCTTACCAGTATGATTTGGAGCAGCTTGAAGAATATCCGATCTGGTACGCGGATTATGAGCCTCTGCCGCAGACACCGTATCATTTTGAATTTCTGCAGTATACCAATACGGCCAGTATTGACGGCATTACAGGAGCAGTAGATTTAAATATTCAGTTAATTCCAGTGGAAAAGGAAGGAGAAAAGAAATGAAAACATTTGAAGGAAACATAGTGGCAAAAGATGTCAGAATAGGAATTGTAGCAGCGAGGTTTAACGAGATTATTACATCGAAGCTGCTGGGAGGAGCAATTGACGGCTTAAAGCGCCATAATGTGGAGGAAGACAATATTGATGTGGCATGGGTGCCTGGTGCGTTCGAAATCCCTTTGATTGCGCAGAGAATGGCAAAAAGCGGGAAATACAACGCGGTCATCTGTCTGGGGGCGGTGATCCGCGGCGCAACTTCACATTATGATTATGTATGCAGTGAGGTTTCAAAAGGGATTGCCCAGGTATCTTTACAGACGGGTGTTCCGGTGATGTTTGGGGTGCTGACGACAGATAATATCGAACAGGCGGTTGAACGCGCAGGAAGTAAGGCGGGCAACAAAGGATTTGATTGTGCCGTAGGGGCAATTGAGATGATTAATCTGCTTCGGGAGATTCCGAATTAGGGACAAAATAAATTGTGCATTATGCCTGTAAAATGTTGTAAAACAGCCTGCAAATATGTTAAAATAATACTATCATGTAAAACTTTTGAGACAGGAAGCTATGTGTGAGAAGGTTATTCAGACAATTGGCTGCGGCAGCAATCCCGGCGGCGGCACAGACTGGGCGGCAATGCGTGCCGCAAACGGGCATGAAGAGCCTTACGGTGTGATTCGGTTTGAGCTGGGCAATGAATTTAGCGATACCGGACAGAATTACTGGATGTCCGGCATCAGTGAGAAGAATAAAGGGGTTGTGGATCTTTATATCGAAGGCGACCGAATGACGATTTCCGGCCAGACAAGTTATTATCAAACGAACAACAAGGTAGCAAAAATCAGACGTCTCTCGGACATGCGATTTATATTGCAAATCATATGATTGACTGTGTAAATTCCGGTGCTGCATATCAGAACAAGCATTGTCTGGTAGATACGACATCCGGAAGCGACAATCTCGGCGCCTGGCAGCAGTGTGTCATTCAATGCCACGAGGGAAGTGACGGAAATCAATTTGTATCGACACCTTCCGCCCGCCTGTTTTCTATTTTCAATCAGATGACAGGAAATCATCAGGTAAGAGAGACAATTGCCGGAAATGACGTATTTACAGGCAGCGGTGATAACGCGGTAAATCATGTTAATGTTTATTCCACAAAGGATGATTTCGGAAATACTTATGTTATGGTAGTGAACAACAATGAAGAAAGCGCTGCGGCAGTAGATATTTCCATAAAAGGCAGGGATCTTACCGACAAAGAAATTGAAATATGGTTTATGACGTCAGAGAATGTTACAGATATGAATACTTTGACGGAACCCGATAAAGTGAAGATAGAAAAAGTAAAAAATACGGCAGAAGACAGCAGCTTTGCCTATACATTGGCACCCCATTCTGTTTACAGTTTCAAGATTTTGGCAGAGCCTGTAAACGCTGATACAATTGTGAAAAGCGATAACCAGACAGAGGGAACAATAACCGGAATACCGGATAATGTGATGCCTGGTGATGAAATATCGGTTACGGCAGTGCCGGCAGACGGTTATATCATTTACCGTTCTTATCAAAAAAAAGAAAGGCTTTAAGAAAATAGCTGTGATTTCAAAAGCAGGTACAAAGAAATATCTGGATAAGAAAGCCAAACGGGGAAAGACAGCTTATTATAAGATAAAATCTTTCAAAAATATAAATGGCGGAAAAGTATTAAGCGGCAAGTATTCCAAAGTTGTTAAGAAAAAAAGATAAAATCTTTTTACAATGATAAATTACAAATTAAAGGAGGATGTTATTTTGAGTAAACCAGTATTAGTTGTTATGGCAGCAGGCATGGGAAGCCGTTATGGAGGATTAAAGCAGATGGACCCAATGGATCAGGCGGGTCATGTAATTCTTGATTTTTCAGTTTATGACGCCATGCTGGCAGGATTTGAAAAGGTGATTTTTATCATCAAAAAAGAAAACGAGGAAGTGTTTAAAGAGTGTGTCGGCGACAGAATTGCAAAACGCATGCAGGTAGAATATGCATATCAGGAGCTGGATGCTCTGCCGGATGGATTTGAGGCGCCGGAAGGAAGACAGAAGCCTTATGGTACAGGACACGCAGTATTATGCTGCAAAGATAAGATTGACGGACCGTTTGCGGTAATCAATGCAGATGATTTTTACGGACGCCATGCATTCCAGGTGATTTATGATTACTTAAGCCAGCCAAAGACAGGAGAAGTTTATCAGTACGTAATGGTTGGCTACATCATGGAAAATACCCTTACAGAAAACGGACATGTGGCAAGAGGCGTCTGCCAGATTGATGACGAGGGACATCTTGTAGAGATACATGAGCGTACGCGCATTGAGAAAAGAGACGGTGAGACGGCCTATACGGAAGATGACGGGGCTACCTGGGTGACAATTCCAAAGGGAAGTACCGCATCTATGAATATGTGGGGCTTTGAACAGAACTTACTGGATGAATTAGAGAAACGCTTCCCTGCATTTTTACAGGAAAATCTGGAAAAGAATCCGCTGAAATGTGAATTTTTCCTTCCGTCTGCCGTACAGCAGCTTATGGAAGAAAAGAAAGCAGTCGTTACCGTATTAAAATCAGAAGACCGCTGGTATGGAGTAACTTATAAAGAAGATAAAGAGACCGTTATGAAAGCAATTGCAGATTTCAAAGCAAACGGCGTTTATCCGGACAAATTATGGGAAGATTAGGGAGGCAGACAATGGATAAGAAAGAAATCATTAAACAGTTTCAGGTAGAAGGAAACGCTGTGTCAATTGAGCCGTATGGCAGCGGACATATCAACCATACATATCTGGCACAGATGGAAGGAAATAAAAAATATATTTTACAGGGAATCAATACCACGATTTTTAAGAATACAGATGAATTGATGGAAAACATCTTAAACGTTACCTCTTACCTGCGGGAAGAAATTATCCGCACAGGCGGTGATCCTGCCAGAGAGACATTAACGGTTGTTATGACAAACGACGGTAAATCTTATTACACAGACAGCGAGGGAGATAAATGGCGTGTTTATGAATTTATTGAAGGCGCGCAGACATTTGACGCAGTTGAAAGCAAGGAAGATTTTTATCAGAGTGCAGTAGCATTTGGAAAATTCCAGGCCAAACTTGCTAATTTCCCGGCGGAGACTCTGCACGAGACAATTCCGAATTTCCACAATACGGCAAAACGTTACCGTGATTTAGAAAAGGCAATTGAAGAAGACGTAAAAGGAAGAGTTGCAGAAGTGGGACCGGAAATTGCATTTGTCCGTGAAAGAAGCAAAGAGCTTTCCGAATTGCATGATATGCTTGCAAAAGGCGAGCTGCCGCTTCGTGTAACGCACAATGATACCAAGTTAAATAACATTATGATAGATTCCAAAACACATGAGGCGATCTGCGTCATTGATCTGGATACGGTTATGCCGGGACTTTCCGCACATGATTTCGGTGACGCCATCCGTTTTGGCGCGAATACGGCAGCAGAAGACGAGCCGGATGTTTCCAAAGTATCTTTATCTCTGGAATTGTTTGAAATTTATGTGAAAGGATTTTTGGAAGGCTGCGGCGGAAGGCTGACGCCAAATGAAGTAAAAGTGCTGCCGATGGGAGCTAAGATGATGACGATAGAATGCGGTATGCGGTTTTTGGCAGATTATCTGGAAGGTGATGTTTATTTCAAAATTGCGCATGAAAAGCATAATCTTGACCGCTGCAGAACACAGTTTGCATTAGTTGCAGATATGGAAAAGAAATGGCAGCAGATGTGTGAATTATGTCAGTAAGGGGCAGCAGATGAGACTACTGTTTATACGGCACGGTGAGCCGGATTATGAGAAAGACTCTCTGACAGAAAAAGGATTTCGGGAAGCTGGGTATCTTTCGGAAATGTTAAATGAGGTAAAGATTGACAAATGCTTTGTGTCGCCATTGGGACGGGCAAAGGATACGGCAGCTCCCACATTGGAAAAAAAGCATATGCAGGCCAGGGAATGTGACTGGCTTAAGGAATTTCCTGCAAAAGTGATAAGGCCGGACAAAGGGTACCCGATTAACTGCTGGGATTTTCTGCCGCAGGACTGGACGAATGTCAGAGATTACTATGACAAAGACCTGTGGGCAAAGACAGACCTTATGCAGGAGGGAGAGGTCTTAAAGGAGTATATGCACGTTACGAAAGCTTTCGATAAGCTTTTAGAAGAAAACGGATACCGCAGAGACGGAAATATCTACCGGGCAGAGCGCCCAAATCGTGATACACTTGCTTTTTTCTGTCATTTTGCATTAGAATGCGTACTTTTGGGTCATTTAATCGGCGCATCACCGATGGTGCTTTGGCATGGATTTTGTGCGGCGCCTTCTTCTGTTACAACAGTTATGACAGAGGAGCGCAGAGAGGGAACGGCGTCTTTCCGTATCAGCAGATTTGGGGATGTTTCCCATCTTTATGTAAAAGGAGAAGAACCGTCTTTCTTTGCCAGGTATTGTGAAACATTTGACAGCAATGAGCTGCACGATTAAATTAGTGCAATTGAAAAAGGTCAGGCAGAAAAACACAGCCTGATCTTTTTCATAAAAAAACCGCAGACAGAAGCTGTGCTGCGGCTTTTTTATATGGAATTGTTTTACTCTACTTTTTCGTATCCGTTACTTTCTAAGGATGATCCGCTGGCTTTTAAGGAAATTTTGCCGCTTCCGTCTCCGCCTTCCATATCAAGCAGGCCTTTAGAAGTCAGTTCCTGTACGGCATCACCTGTAGTGTCAACATCAATATTGAGTACAATGCTGTCATTTTCAGCTTTCATAGTACAGCTTACGCCTTCAATTTCGTTATACTGTCCTGCAAATTCTTCATAAGCAGTATTGAGCTGTTCTTTTGTTGCATCATCAAAAGAGGATATATCAAATTCTATTGTTTCTTCCATCCTCTCAACAATATCGCCCTTTGCCGTAAAGGTCATGGTATCTGTTGCCTTAAGTCCGCTTTGCTCCACTTCGCCGCGATATGTAACTTTCTGTTCTTTGCCTCCGCAGGCTGTCATTGAAAATGCCATTCCAAGTGCCAGTAAACCAACAACTACACGTTTCATTCTTTTCATTTCTTTTCTCCTCTTATCTTTCTAATATAGTAGATTATATGCTTCATGTAAATTTTACGCTTATTATAATTTATTGTCAAGTACTCTTGCTGTTTTTAAAATATTGCTTTAGCTGATTTTTGGACTTTGAAATACTCTTTTGCATAAATTTCATTTATTTACAAATACTATCATCACAGGAAATTAATTTTATGAAAAAATTGCGCCGCAGCAGGCGATAGAAAATGTAAATGGAGGAATTTTTTATATGAAAGCAACAGGAATTGTGCGCAGAATAGACGATTTGGGGAGAGTGGTAGTACCAAAAGAAATCCGCAGGACTTTAAGGATCAGGGAGGGAGATCCGCTTGAAATTTTTACGGACCGTCAGGGTGAAATTATTTTAAAAAAATATTCGCCGATCGGCGAGCTGGGACAGTTTGCAGGACAATATGCGGAAAGTCTTTCCCAGACAACAGGCAATCTGGTATGTATTACAGACAGAGACCATGTAGTGGCGGTAGCGGGAAGCGGAAAGAAAGAATTTGACGGAAAACCGCTAAGTAAGCAGATGGAAGGAATTATTGAGAACAGGGAAGATTTTGTGGCAAACAAAAATGATGAATCTTTTGTAAAAATTACACTGGATGATTCCGGAGAAATGTGTTCTCAGGCAGTTGCTACGATTATTTGTCAGGGAGATGCGATAGGCGCAGTAGTAATTTCTGATAAAAATGAGAAAGCCCAGATGGGAGATACGGAACATATGCTTGCGATTACAGCGGCAGGCTTTTTAGGAAGACAGATGGAGCAGTAATAAAAAGGCTTCGGAAATCCCCGCGGCGGGGTTCCGGAGCCTTTTGCCGGTTTTAGTAAAAGATTGCCAGAAAAAAACATATATGATAATCTTAACAAAGAGGATGGGAGGTAATTCGATATGAAAAAAGCGGTGAGAATATTATTTTTGAGTATGATTTGGACGGGAATAATTTGGCAGCAGCCATTGCAGGCGGCAGCGGAAATTTTGTCAGTGGCAGTTTCCGGCAGCAGCGATTTGACTGTCAGTTGGAAAGAGATGCCGGAGGCAGCGGCATACCATATTTACCGTTCGACAGAAGAAAACGGAGCATATGACTGTATCTACACGGCAAATGTTGGGGAAACGTCTTATACGCAGACGGTGAGCAAAGGAGAGACATATTATTATAAAGTAACGGCAGTTTTGCCGGACGGGGAAAGCAGTTTTTCAGAATCTGTTTCTCAGTTCATTCCGCAAAAAGGAAAGAAAAAATCGGCGGCGGCAGGTAAGCTTGGAGAAAAACCGCGCGGCGGACAGTATGTCGGAAATTGGGCCAAACCCGATGAGACGTATTATTATAAAGCTAAAGGAAAGCTCTATGCAGTCAGGCTGCAGAATAAAACATTAAAGGTATTTAAAGTGAGCAAATCGCTGAAGCTAACAAGCGTTAAAACGGTTAAACTGAAGTATGATGTCTGGGGCGGGTTTTACGCAGGGCCGGACGGAAATTTTTACATAGCATTGGGTTATAATAATATGAGCGAGAGCAAAGACAAAACCGTTATTAAAGTGATTCAGTACGATCACAAGTGGAAAAAGGGCAGGACCGCGAACATCAAGGGCGGTGCGCGCAATCAGTTCGAGGGGATTTACAGGCCTTTTGAAGCGGGAAGCTGCCGGATGGATATGCAGGGCGACACCCTTTATCTGGCGACTGCGCGCCAGATGTTTATGCACAGCGACGGGCTGCGTCATCAGTCCAATATTTCGTTTCAAATCAATACCAAAACAATGAAGCAGGAAAGCGTGAGACAGGCATATGCCAGCCATTCGTTTAACCAGTTTGTCAGATTTAAAGACGGGAATCTGTATCTGGTAAACCATGGGGACGCGTATCCCCGTTCTTTAGAGCTTATGGTCTTTTTGGAGTATGGCTCACAGTCCCTTTCAGGCGGAACGTATAAGGAGTCTCTGTTTGCGTTCGAAGGGAATACGGGAGATAATTTTACAGGCTGTAAAGTGGGAGGCATGGAAGTCGGAAGGAAAAACGTACTTGTCTGCGGAACTTCGCAGCCGCATAATAATGCGGTAAAAGGTATAACCGGCTATGGCTCCGGCTATAAATACAACGTATTTTTAAGCCTTGCCAACCGTAAGACAAAAGAGGTCAAAGTTTTGTGGCTGACGAAGTATCATCCGAAAAAATCATCTGTTATTGTAGGGGAAGCGCGTATGGTGAAGCTTTGTGATGATCGGTTTGCCATTTTATATACGACGACAGAAAAAGGAAAAACAAAGCTCAATTATGTCGTAGTCAGCGATACGGGTGAAAAAATTTATGCTAAGAAATATTCCGGCATGGCGTTTGACGGAGATTCCCAGCCGATTTTATATAAGGGAAATATCATCTGGGCGGATGATACGCTCACACCTGATTATAAGATTGAAACAAAGCTTTATAGCATTCCGGCAGTTTACTAAGCAGCCGATAAAAAGCAGCGGATTGTTTTCATGTTTGAAAGCAGTCTGCTGCTTTTTTTTTTTTGCATTTCACACCATATAGTTACCATTCGCGCCAAAAAGCGAAATGAAGCGGAAAAATAAGATATGATGGCATATACGTAAATATACTGTCCCCTCGCGGACACGGCATATAGAAGGAGGAAAGGGAGTATTATGAAAAGCAGTAAAACAGTATTTCGGAGGATTTTGTCATTATTCCTGACAATTGTAATGTGTATTACAATGCAGGATATGGCTGCGTTTGCTGCAGCAGGCACACTGCAGACAGAAGAAGGCGCAGCCGCAGTGCTGTCAGACAGCGGGCAGAACGTTTCCGTAGAAGAAATTCAAAAAGCAGAAAAAATTATTGTAAAAGGCCTGAAAAAGAGAATGGACTATATACCGCTGCCAGGGTGTCAGGTGACGTCAAAAGAGCTTACGTCGGCTTTTATGAACATGGCGTACCGGTTCCCGCAGTATTTTGTTTCAGGATTTATAGTCAGTACACAGCCGGACAGCGATCTGGCTGCCGGAATCAGTATCGGATACTCTGTCAGTGAAGAAGACGCAGCCAGCCGGCAAAAGGAGATGGAGCAGGCGGCAGGCGAAATTATCAATACGATTAACAGCAGTCCGAGAGAGCTTGAAGATTATGAGAAAGCATGGCTG
>CAOKHR010000031.1 GCA_948468325.1 uncultured Lachnospiraceae bacterium
AATGCGCCTGGACAAATCACTCGCTTCATTAACGGCTTCCGCCGCAGCAATCATACTGTCAAGAGGCCGAAATGCTTTCTTAATGATCAGGTAACTTCCCAACGCTGCCAATGCCAAAAAAGCAGGCATCGCTACCAGAGATACTTTCAGCAAATCCCGGGCTGTCTGTTTATTCTTTGGCGCTTCCATAAAACCACGAAGCCAGAAGCCATTCTCCCAGCCCGCAGGCAGCCAGACGTCAAGTACCAGATACTTCTCCTCTCCCACAGAAACTATACGGGTTAATCCATTTTGAAAAGGTTCTTCTACAGAAAAAGAAACCGGCGGCTGACCGGCAAGCAGCGCTTCACTCTTGCTGTAAACCAAAGTTGACACTCCGTTTCGGTAAAAATGAAATTCTTCTCCCAGATCCAGCCTGTTCCGTACCATGTTTACCTGTTTTAAATTGCTTTTTATGACCATTGACAATTGCGACATGGCAGTCTTAGATGCTACTGCATTACTGATAGATATTGTAAAAAACAAAAGAAGTGCGGCAAGCAGCGCCGAAAGAATCGTCAGCCAAACAGTAATTCTCGCTTTAACCGAATAATTTTTCATTGTGTTTCTCCCATTTCCTCTTCCCGAAGCACCCATCCGATACCACGAATCGTATGAAGCAGTTTTACACGATGCCCATTGTCAATTTTCTTTCGAAGCCTGCTGATGTATACATCTATATTGTTGGAGCTGCCGGAGTACTCATAATTCCAGATCTGATTTTCCAACTGTTCTCTGGACAAAACAACTCCCTGATTCCGGATCATGTATTCCAGAATAGAAAACTCTTTTGGCAAAAGAGATATTTGTACTCCGTTTCTGCTTGCCGTCATCTGTTTTACATCTATTGTCAGATCCGCTATGCAAAACTGATTGCTCCGGCTTCCTGCCCGCTTACGGGTCATTGCACGTATTCGTGCAAGCAGTTCATCAAAATCGAATGGCTTGACCAGATAATCATCCGCTCCGTAATCCAGTCCTTTTACCCTGTCCGCTACCGCATCTCGTGCCGTAAGGAACATTACGGGAGTTTCTATTCCTTTTTCCCGCAGCTGTTTTAACAGCCCATATCCGTCCAGCTTTGGCATCATAATATCCAGTAAGATTGCATCGTACTCTGCACCCAGCAGATACGCCAGTGCTTCTTCGCCGTCAAAACAGCCGTCTACGCTGTATCCTGCCTTCTTTAAAGTCTTTACAATCAAACGGTTCATATCCTGCGCATCTTCCACTACCAAAACTTTCACTTCCATCACCTTTCTTTTTTGTCTTTATCTGACAATATTTTATTCTTTTTTTCTGATTTATACAAGTGCGCATAAATTTAAGGCCCCTGTGATTTATCTTATCACAGAAGGCCTTATTTTATTTGACTGTGCCGCCTTTTTCCTTTCCGTATTCTACTTTACAACTGCCTTTTTCGGAAGTCCGGCCTGCTTGAGAAGCTTCTTATATTTATTTTTCTTTTTGGCAGGTACGGTTATTTTTGCTTTGGCATTGATTTCGCTGAAAGCCTTTTTCTGAATAGAAGTGATTCCTTTTGCCTTTTTCATGTTGACTTTTTTAAGTTTACTGCACTGTGCGAAAGCTTCTTTGCCGATTTTTTGTATATTGCTGCCGATGGTTACTGTCCTTAGTTTCTTCATTCCTTTAAATGCTTTTGCGCCAATCTGGGTAACTTCATAATTAACATCACCAATCATTACAACAGGCGGAATGGCAACCGTCGATAAATTCTTGTTTGCTGTTCCTGTTACAACCGCTGTCTTTTTGTCTGCATCCAAAACCTTGTAAGTTATTTCTTTCTTAGTTGCTGTTGTGATAATTTCGGGCGCATTTAACGCACTTGCAAGTTCCGCCTTTTTGGCAGCAAGCAGCGTTTCAATTCCTGCCTGTGAATTTCGTTTTGCTTTTGCAGTATCCTCCTGAAAGGAAGCTGCTGCTGTCAGATTTGCAAACTCTGACTCTTTTGCTTCTGCACCTTCTGTATTCCCCTCACATTTAAAAATCTCTGCTTTAATTTTGGCTGCTTCCGCCTGCATCCGTGCAGCATTTGCACTCTTTTCTGCAGCTTCGGCTGCAAGTTTGTTTTCCTCAACACGGGCGGTAAAAAGTTCTTCTTCGGCTTTCAGCTTTTCTATCCTATCCTGCGCCGCTGCCACTTTTTGTTCGGCAGCCGCCACACGTCCCTGTGCTGCAGCCAGGATGTTCTGCGCATCCGTCTCAGCTGCTTTTGCCGCCCGTGCATTACTTTCCGCCTCTCTCAGCTGTTCGTCTAAAACCGAAAGTTTATCTGCCGCCTCAACCGCTCCCAATACATCTGCTTCTTCCAACACTGCAGCGCTTTTTGCACTCGAAATAAAATCCTCATATGACACCGTATTCTCTGCCTGCGGATCATAATTCCAGGTACGGTAACCGAATGACTTAATATCCGTCATCATGTCAGTTAAAATCATATCTAAATCTTTTGCGCCTGCATCATCACACCAGATGGCCATGGATGCTCCAAGAACATTTGCAGCAGCTGCTGACTCCGGTTCTACCTGAGAATTGCCGTTGAAAAGCAAAGGATTCCATTCCTCAAAAACTCTTTTGGGATTTATAGTCCAGTCATAGCTCTTTAAAACATAGTACATAAAGTCATTATTAAAATTTACCACCTGATATTCAGAAGCTTTGGCTCCTTTGCTTTTCCAGTCATTTACAATCACGCTTTTCTTTAACAGCCCTGACTCTCCGGCCTGTCCGTCTACCCAGGCATAAGCTGTCATTCCCTTACTTTCCACATAATCTACAAGTCCGTTTACATATTCTGCAACTGTCTCGTCGGTACTGCCGTGTGCCGCAAATTCATCTCCGCCCACGCAGAAATCTGTACATCCATTCTCGTAGAAAAAGTCGATATATTTCTTAATCAGTGCCGCCATAAAATTTTTTGCTTCCGCATTTTCAAGATTTAATGCATAACACGGGTTGCTGCCGATTCCCCATATACCTATGTTGCGGTATTCCGGAAAATACCATAAGAGCTGCCCTGTATGCCCGGGGCTGTTAAATTCGGGAATGATATTAATACCGTAAGCTTTTGCATATGTAAGTATCTTTACCATCTCATCCTGCGTCAGATATTTTTCACAATCATAACTATTAATTCCATTAGCTGCATCAGATGCTCCCTCATTGCATTTTGTCAGAAATTCAGATTCGTCAATTGTACGCGGATTATCTCCCAGATGCTTCATATATTCATGGTCATATTCAACTGCGGCGCCGTTTCCGTCATCAAATGAAACGCTCATGTCATCCAGCAGAAAACGAAATCCCTCATCGTTGGAAAAACTCATATACAGCGTATTCATCCCGTTCCATGCCATTTCCCGGATAACCGTTTCAAACCATTCTACGCTGAAATATTTTCTGGCACAGTCTACAAATAACGCCCTTATTTTTTGGGAAGGTATGGAAATTTCTTTATCAGCAACCTGTCCTCTGCTCTCTAGCTGCTTAAGAACGTCACGCAGTCCGTAACCTGCACCTGCCGATTCGGCGGCTTTTACCGTAACAATGCCATTGTCTGACTCAATACTGTAGCCTTCTTTGCCATAGTCCGCCTGATACTTGTCCCTGTCTATGTCAACCAGTATATCGCCTGTCCGTTCCTCTTCATTGTAGACTAATTTCACCTCCTGCTCTTTGGCCGCAAACTCATCCCGGATTATCATATATGCCGCAGCCCTTTCTCCCTGCACATTGATTCGTTCTACTTTACCCGCGGCAGTTCCCTCTGCAGACGCAGATACCGGCAAAGCAGTTAATGCCATGCATACCGTAAGCGCTATCGCAGAAACCTTTGTTTTTAAACCCATATATATCCTCCTCTTTTCTTAAAATTTACTATCTCTATATTACCATATTATAGACGAAATATACAAGATTAACCGACTTATACCGGCATATTTTTATATCCGTTATCCACCAGTGTTCTGACCGACTGGCTGGCCATAAATGGTATTCTCCATTACAGTTACCCTCGTAAAAAACGAATTCTTTTTTTATGCATATAATTCATTATGATAAGAATCAACGAGGTGATTTTAATTGAATAACTATAATTTAAACTGGCTGTTTAATCCGCCGAATCTATTCGGTATGCAAAGAACTCCCAATAGAAATCTCTCCCAAAACACGTCTCATAATTCTCCGGCTTCTGAAACTGCAGAAACTAAATTTTCCGACTGTCCGGATGAATGTGAGAATCCAAAACCGCAAAGCTGCCCTTGTGATTGTACAAAACCGGAGCATCAAAACTGTCCCTGCAATTGTGGAAAACCGGGGCCTGCGGGACCCAGAGGAGAACCCGGCCCTCCAGGATGTCCAGGCGAACGGGGTGAACCGGGACCACAAGGACCCAGAGGAGAACCCGGCCCTCCAGGATGTCCGGGCGAACGGGGCGAACCGGGACCACAGGGAGTTACGGGACCACAAGGACCACAAGGACCGCAAGGCGTAACCGGACCGATGGGACCCTGCGGAGAACAAGGCGCACGCGGCCCTGCGGGACCTCCAGGGTATCCGCAAAACAACATATTCGCATCGTTTGTTGGACAGGAACTGATTCTTCCGGAAATTGCCGATCTTCCGCTTGAAGTTGACATACCGGATATAACTGAAACAATCTCTCTCTGCAATGACTCTTCCGTGCTGCTAAAGCCCGGCTTCTATGCTGTTTATTATTATGTTTCTGCGGAAATGAAAAACCACGGATTCATAAAGCTCACACCTGTGTTTAATGACTGTATGCAGACCGCATATGCCGGATACGCCAAAGCCGTAAAACGAAAAGAAATACTTGAGATAGCAAGATATTTTATTGCCGAAATACACAGTGCTTCTACTCTGTATTTTTTATGGCATTCTTCAGCATGCGAATCAAAAATCAACATGAATCTGAGTATTGAAAAGCTCTTCAGATAATAAAACTATGAAAACGGGGAAATCAATATGCCAACAATAAGCCTTTGTATGATTGTTAAAAACGAAGAAAATCATATTGCACGCTGTCTTGACAGTGTAGCAGAACTCGTAGATGAAATTATTATTGTAGATACCGGTTCCACTGACCGGACGGTAGAAATTGTATCGCATTATACGTCAAAAGTCTATTCCCATCCATGGACAGATGATTTTTCTGATGCTAGAAATTATTCCTTTTCTAAAGCATCCATGGACTATTGTATGTGGATGGACGCCGACGATATTCTGGAAGACACCGAAAAGGATAAATTCCTGCAGTTAAAGCAGGCGCTGACGCCTGATACTGACATTGTAATGATGAAATATCATACCGCTTTTGACGAAGCCGGAATGCCTTCTTTTTCCTATTTTCGGGAACGATGGATTCGAAACTGTTCCATGTACCGCTGGGTGGGCGCCGTCCATGAAGTAATTCCTCCAAATGGACGTATCCTATATTCCGATATTGCCATTTGCCACAAAAAACTAAATGCCGGAAATCCGGATCGAAATCTGAATATCTACCAAAAAATGCTTGCAGACGGAAAAACTCTGGAACCGCGGCAGCAATATTATTATGGACGGGAATTATATTATCACAAACAATACGAAGAAGCTGTTATCGTATTTGAACAGTTTCTTCGCTCACCGGAAGGATGGATTGAAAATAAAATAGAGGCATGTTCTGTATGTGCTGACTGTTATCATCATCTGGGACAGGAAGATTCCGCACTGATGACTCTTCTGCGCAGCATGTGCTTTGATCTTCCAAGAGCTGAATTGTGCTGTGAAATCGGAAAACATTTCTTGGAACATGGAAACTTCCCCAATGCCGTCTATTGGTATGAAACTGCCCTAAGTATACCTAAAAACAAAAATCTGAGCGGATTTATTCTGCCGGACTGCTATGACTATATCCCATTTTTACAGTTATGCGTCTGCTATGACAAAATGGGGAATCGGCAAAAAGCAAAAGAATACAATGAAAAAGCCGGAGCCTGTAAACCTTATTCCAAAGCATATCTTTACAATAAACAATATTTCAACAGCCTGCACATCTCCTGATATTAATTGGAAATAAAATTTTTCTGATATAATTTCCATGCGATGTTTAAAATGTCTCATATTTTCAACAAATACATCAAATATTCATAAAATATTTTTGTAAAAAGATATTTTTTCAGATTTTTATTGGCTGGCCAAGTATCTTTTTCAAAAAATATGAAAGGATGTATTTAATATGAATCAAAAAAATTATTCATGCAGCTGTTCAAATCCGTGTGAAAATTCGTGTTATCCTTCCTGCTGTGAACGCGGTCCTGAAGGACCGAAAGGCGACCAGGGACCGATGGGACCGCAGGGCGTCAAGGGTGATACCGGATGTCCGGGACCAAAAGGAGACAAAGGTGATCAGGGGCCAATGGGACCGCAGGGGATTCCCGGCGCCCCCGGTGCAAGAGGACCACGAGGAAATACAGGACCGGTAGGCCCTACCGGCAACACGGGACCACGAGGTTTTGCAGGGCCGAGAGGTTATGCAGGACCACAGGGAATCCAGGGTATCCAAGGTGTTCGCGGCGACATCGGACCGAAAGGCGATCCGGGCTGTGAAGGCCCTAAGGGTGATATTGGATCGACAGGGCCTGCCGGATCAACGGGACCGATGGGACCTGCCGGACCGCAGGGTGATATTGGACCGCAAGGGCCAAGAGGTATTCCGGGCATTACCGGACCTGCCGGGCCAACGGGACCGATGGGACCGCAGGGTGTAACCGGAGCTCAGGGTATTCAGGGCGTAACCGGACCAATCGGCATTCAGGGGCCAAAAGGATGCCCTGGAGATGATGGACCTACCGGACCTACCGGTGCTGCGGGTGTTACCGGACCTACGGGCGCTGATGGTGCCACCGGACCCACAGGTGCTACCGGACCTACAGGTGCTACCGGCGCTGATGGTGCTACCGGACCTACGGGCGCTACCGGCGCTGATGGCGTAACCGGACCTACGGGCGCTGACGGCATGACGGGTGCCACAGGACCTACGGGCACGACTGGCGCGACCGGATCGACCGGAGCCGACGGTGCTACCGGACCTACGGGTGCTACGGGCGCTGACGGTGCGACCGGGCCGACCGGTGCGACGGGTGCCACCGGTGCTAATGGTACTACCGGACCCACGGGTGCTACGGGCGCCACCGGACCGACTGGCGCGACCGGACCTACGGGTGCTGACGGCGTGACCGGACCCACAGGTGCTGCCGGACCTACCGGTATTGCCGGCACAGGGGCTATCATTCCGTTTGCATCGGGACTACCGGTAGCCCTGACAACAATTGCCGGAGGCCTTGCAGGACTTCCTGCCTTTGTCGGCTTCGGAAGCAGCGCCCAGGGTCTCACGCTGCTGGGTTCTACAATTAACATAACAAATGCCAGCGGAACGCTTTCCAACTTTGCATTCCAGGTTCCGCGTGCCGGTACGATTACTTCGTTCAGTGCATTTTTCAGCACAACCGTAGCGCTGTCTCTGGTAGGTTCAACCGTCACGGTAAATGCACAGATCTATCAGTCTACAACGCCAAACAATGTATTCTCTCCAATTGCCGGAACATTGATCAATCTGACGCCTTCGCTTTCGGGAGCTTTAGCCGTTGGGACATTGTTAAACGGCTCACTTACAGGCCTGAATATTCCGGTAACTGCTCAAACCCGTCTGATGCTGGTATTTTCAGCAACAGCAAGCGGATTGACTTTAATCAATACCATTGCAGGATATGCAAGTGCAGGTTTAAGTATTAATTAAAAAACACAGGATAATTTAAAAAGCAGTAAAAGAAGCCGTCGCATGAATGATGAAACAAATCATGAGTGCGGCGGCTTCATGTGTACTTTTTATCAATCTTCTCACAAGCAGCACACGCATCGCTTGTCCTGCTTTCAAAAACCCTTCTTTTATGATTCTATCATCAAAATTTGATCTACGACCGTTTGATTCGCCTGTGCCAGAAAATCACTTTCTTTATTTTTCAACACTCCTGTAAAAAAATCTCTGTTTCCGGTATGTCCTATTCCGGTCAGTACAACAATCTTGTCCTTTCGCAGCCGTTGTCTTTGTTTGTCTGCCGAAATAAAAGCAGGATTCTCCGCCAGTTCCAATTGAAATTCATATTGCGCAAACTTACCATTCTTAGAATTTTTACTGAAAAAAATATCAAAACAGTCATATGACCTGTTTCCCTCTGCTTCTCCAAACAAAACAGCCCTCCAGTCACTGACTCTCGTTTCAAATGATCGGGAAAAATTGGGAAGCGCCTCTATATATTGTCTTGCAATACCAGAAATTTTATCTTCTGATAAATTAAGCCATCCGTTCTCACCCTGATTCATTGCAATCTCGCCTTCGATACCGGATGCCCGCAATTCTTTCAGTTTTCTGATAAACGCGCTTGTTTCTGACGATACAGGCACCTCATCCTGTCCCTGTCCCGGATCCTTTCCCCTGAGTTTTCCCGCAGGACCTGTAAAAAGATTTGCCTCTGTCCATGCAACTGTCATAAAAAAATTCCGGCATTTATTTTCCCGATAATTTATCACTCCATGCTGTTCTCTCACATGTTCCTCTAAGATTCTGTGAATTGTCGCATAATTTACTGCATTCTGTCCTCTGTAATAATCCGAAAAGCGTAAAAAACAGGGATCCTTATCCAGTGCATCTCCCAAAATTTGAAAATATGCTAATAAAATCACTCCATACTCATACATATGCGGGTACGCAATCGTATGGTGACGGCTTAAATTACTGCTGTTAAAAACCCTGCCGCCTCCGGAGTAATTATTTCTGCTGTAATCATACTCAATTCTCATATACTCCCTCCAGTCAGAGTATAAAACAAGAATAACTATGAAATCAAAATATCTATCATATTTTTATTCTGATTTCTGCTCTCCTCCTGTATTATCCCCGCTTTTCTTGTCATCAGATGGTGTTTCCTGCGGCAGCAGTTCACTTTTCTTGGTACCCTCCAGCGGTCTTGCAGCCCTCTCTGTAATCGTATCTATGATTCTCATAAGCGCTTCCGGTGCCTGCTGTTTTCTGGCAGATACATGGAAAGAATATTTTGCCCTTGTATCCGTACTCCTTGTCTGGCTGCTGCTGTGTGTCACGCTCCCTGTCATTTTTGCACTGACCGGACTAAACCACCGGCTGCTTGCCGATATATCAGTCGTTACCTTTCCATCCTGCTTTTCTGCTTCTGCAGTCGCTATGGAAAGATCAAACGATATATCTACATCTTCTACGGCAAGATTAGGTATCCCTGTCATAGCCAGAAACGGCGCCTCAATATGACGTTCTGTTTTATTTCCGGCATTGTCATAATCCTGGTAATTAAAAGTAACCATGCGTATATTGCCGTCTGCATCCATCCCGACAGACTGTATATAATTAGCAAGTGCCACGCTCATGTCGCTCTGTGCTTTCATTGCCGCCGTTAAAGGCGCTGCTACCATCTTTTCAATCGGAAGATTATTAATCACATTTCCTATCAGTTTTTCATCCATAGTTCATTCTCCTTTTCTTTTTCGTACCTCATACTTAACCTATCGCTGTCTGATTTCATCTTCTGCTTCATATGTATGAAGAATCAGATTATTATTTAATGTTTCCAGCATTCTGGACAGTGACTCCGGCGGATTGCTTGATTTAAATGTCATTTCAATTTCCATATTCGTACCGTCATCTTCTCTGCTGACATTGCAGACATCAACCAGCATCGTTGTCCTTGACAGAGCGTAACTCTCCCTTTCTCCTTCTCCTCCTTCCGGCTCTAATATTGTCTGCTTTAAATCCATGTCCCGGATATTCACCTTCATTTTTACTTTCATTTTATCAATTTCCAGAGCATTGTGATCTGTCAGACAAATTAACGGAATATCCATATAGTGCGTTTTATCCAAATATACACGCCTTGTTTCAATCTCGTCTTTTTCCGTAATAAATTTCTGTATTGTATTTAAATAATGCTGCTCCACTATTTCAATACACGAATTTACACAATACTGGATTCCGCGAACTACATCACTCAGCGTCATTGCATGTTCGCCTGGTTTTCCTTCGCTTTTTTTTGACCATTTTATAAACGACATTCTGAAATCTCCCTTTTTGCATTTTCCCCGATTATTTTGCCTGTTTTTTATTGTATATTAAACATGTAATTTCTTTATAAATTATACAATTTTTATTTTTGTTTTTCAACATTTTCCGAAAATATTTCTGTTTTTTTGATATTTTTACTATATTATATTGCTGTTTCAAGAGCAGTATCTGACAAGAATTTATTATTTGCCTGCATTTTTAACGGCAAAAAACCGGAGCAATGGCAATTTGCCACCGTCTCCGGCTTCTTTGTTTCATTTTTTCTCTTTATTTCTTAATGGTAATCTTTTTTGCCGCAGTCCATGCACCCCAAATCCTGTTTCCAGCAGAATCCAGGTTATATGCACGGACACGTACATAATAAGTTTTGCCTTTCTTTAACCCTCTAATCACAGCCTTCACCTTTTTGCTTGTTACAACCGGCGTTGACTTCTTGATTTTTTTACTTGTAGAAAACGCAATTTCGTATCCGTCCGCTTTTTTTACTTTCCTGCATTTCACGGAAATTTTTTTGCCCTTTGCATTTTTAGCGGTCAGCAGCTTTGTCGATCCCGGTTTGGAAATCTTTTTCCACTTTGCATAGAGATTATATGCCTGGTTTGACCCTGCTGTAATCTGCGTAATTTTAGTCTTGTATGCGCTGTCCGTGTACCAGCCTTCAAATGCATACTTTGCCCTGGAAGGAGCTTTTAAGATAATTGTTTCACTATTCTGGTATGCAGGATTTTCCGCGCTGTTTACGCCTCCGTTCAAATGATACGTAATACCATACGGCACAATTACCTGACATGCCGCAGTCTGTCCGCCCACAGACACCGTAATCACAGCCGTTCCGCCGGCTGCCGCCGTTACCGTTCCATCCGGTGATACTGCCGCCACTGCAGGATTCGATGAAGTCCATGTAACCGTCTGCCCGGCCAGACCGGAGGGAATAACTGCCGTAAGTTTCTCGCCTGCGCCTGGCACAAGCTGAATTGACGTCTTGTTCAACACCAGCATATCCGCTGTAAGGCTGCATGGGAATGTCGTCTCTCCATTGCTGTAAGCCGCTACAAAATAATAGCAGGTCTTTCCTTTCTCAGCCTGATACTCCAATGTAAAATTATAATCATCGTCATCGCTATCGTCTGCTGCCGTAAGGCTGTTTCCGGACGCATCCACCAAATGGACATACGGGTCAAAATCACCGCTGCTTTTAAATATGTACTTGCCCGTTTCCGGTGCAACAAAGCGAAATACCCGGTACGTCACCGTGTCGTTCAGAGAAACCTGCACCGTCTGTCCAACCACAATATCCACTGCACCGGACAAAAGCGATGCGTAATTTGTAAACTGCGGCGTATAGCTTACCGTTGAACCCATATATCTGACCCATACACCCGTTTTTCTTTCATTGTCATTGTCATCATATTCGACAGTAAAGCCAGATGTAATCCAATTTTCATATTCATCCTCCACGTAATACTCCATTTCATGACTGGTAACCTGCACTGTCTTACTGGTTTCGTCATGATATGAAATCCGAAGAACCATCCCATAGAGATCCGGCTGTCGATCAAACGGCGTATAGACCATTTTATCCGGATTCCGCTCAATTGAAATCTCTTTCACCGGACGTTCCAGCTCAATATAAAAGCTATAACCCGGATACAATACCTCAATAACTCCTATAAAGCCTCCCTTTTCATCCCAGCAAAGGCGCGAACTGACCTCTCCTGTTTCATCCAGGAAGCTGTCTGTATGCTCTGTAACTTCTATCGTGCTGTCTGTACCATCGGAATAGGCAACTGAAAACTGAAGCCCATATAAATCTATCTCAGAATCTATGTCTAAGTAATACATCTTCTCCGGATTTTTTAAAATACGGACAGATTCAATCCTTTTGAGAATTATAACCGGGATTTCTGTGCTTTTACCCATATAAGAGATTACAATAAAAGAATTGCCAACTTCAGGTTCCTCCCCGGGCGATACATCTTTATATTGATAAGTAATTTCCGAAATATACCCATCATCAACCCAGATGCCGTTTTCGCTCTCATCTATATCGGAAATTACCTCAACCGTCTTTTCCGTTCCATCCGTATACGCTACCTTAAGCTTTAATCCCGTTCTATCATCCAATACGTCATCTGCATTGTTTAACCGTATATTCTCCGGAAACGGATTTGTGACTACCGTAACCGCTGCAACCGGGGAAGCCGCTCCAAATGTAATGGGAATTTCCGTTTCCGTATTTTCTAAAACTATTGCTTCTTCCTCTTCATTTTCTTCATACACATAGTAAATAATCGCATTATCGTCACGGCTTTGGTCGACATCAAGATCTTCCGTTAAATATTTATATCGTCCACCCAGAAAAAGCCCAAAAACATTGATATAATAACTTTCTTTGGAAACCACATCTTCCAATATCTGTCCATCCTTCGTCGTAATGCGGTATTTTAATCTTTTCAGAGAGGGTCTTTGCAAAAAACCCGGATCAACCTCCTCATTTTCATACCACGTATTTTTTGAAGGCTCCAAAACCTCAAAACCTGAAATGTCTTCTGCCTCTAACCGGAAATTACTTCTTGTGGAGCTGACCATGCAGTAAAACAAACCTGTCCGCCTGTCGTTATACATCCGCGCAACAAGGTAATACGTTTCTCCTTTGTTTAGTGTAACCGTTGCGGCAAAATTCATCTCGTCATCACTATCATCGTCACTATCTGCTATCTGCAGCCCGCTTGCGTTTCTGATCGTTCCATACGTATCATAATCCCCTATCGCAAAAAATGTATATTGTTTTGTTTCATTTGGGACAAACCGGAACACCTGATCGTCTCCTCCCTGCCTGATTTCGACTTTCACCAGTTTATCTTCTGCAAGGTCCACGTAATCCGAAATATCAGTACTCTCTTGGTTCTCCTCCCCTATAGCATCAATCTTCTCCTTTCCTCCGCCATTTGGTTCATATTCCGCTGCATGTACCTCACCCAAAAACGGCATGCCGGAAATAATCAGTGTTAAAATAACGCCTCTTAGTAATTGTTTCCATCCTTTTTTCATAAAGACCCTCCTTTATATGTTTTTGTCTGCCTGACTCTTTCATTGTACATCCGCCCCCTGATCAAGTCAATTTTTTATGGCCGCTCCATAAAACGTTTCCCTGAATATCCAATGTGTTACAAAAAAGCAAGGACAGATACTGTTCCACCAAACACGGTGGAAACAGTATCAGCCTTGCTTCCATATCATCTGTTTCAGAAAAATACATCTGTTCCGCAAAAACCTCAGACAGCGATGCAGAATTTTTGCAGACATGACTCTAATTCTATTGGCTATATTTCAAAATATTATTTATAGTTCACAATTTTCCCAAAATCCGGTTTCAAAGACGCTCCGCCAACGAGTCCGCCGTCGATGTCCGGTTTGCCAAACAATTCTGCCGCATTTCCGGCATTGACAGATCCGCCGTACTGAATACGGATTGCTTCTGCTGTTGCTTCGTCATATACTTCTTTGATGCAGTTACGGATTGCTCCGCAAACTTCTTCTGCCTGGTCGGAAGTAGCAGTTTCGCCTGTTCCGATTGCCCAGATCGGCTCGTAA
>CAOKHR010000032.1 GCA_948468325.1 uncultured Lachnospiraceae bacterium
GGAGATAGACCATATAGAATATCCGGAATTACAAAAAGCAATTAAACCTGATGTAGATGCGAAAAGTATCCGTCTGGATGTATATGGCCGGGATGGCAGAGGTACAATTTATGATATTGAAATGCAGGTCACGGATACCAGGGAGCTGCCGAAAAAATCCGGTATTACCAAAGCGTAATAGATTTACAGCTGATCGATAAAGGGCAGTATTATAAGCTGTTGAAACCGAGCTAAATTATTTTTATATGTCCGTTTGACGTATTCTGCCTGGGACGGCATATTTATACTTTTGAGAATATCTGCAAAGAGGATACAAATATAGCTCTGGGAGACGGGGCAGTGAAGATCTTTCTGAATGCAGACAGTGAAATGGATGATGTAAGCAGGGAATGGAGGGCGCCAGACATCCAGTGGATGTCTGTTTGGCATGGACCGGAACGGAGTGGAGAAAGAATATATGACGTTGTTGATGCGAGATCAGGAGAATTTGGAAAAAGGCATTAGAAAAGGCATATTAGCAATGGTGGCTGCTTTAAAAGATTTTAATATACCAGATGATATTATATTGCAAAAAGTACAGGAAAATTTTAAACTTTCTAAGGAAGAGGCAGAGGAGTATTTGTAAAAGAAATAAAATTGATGCATATGAATGAAGACGGATGGTTCATATTGAAAAGGTAAGAGGATATGCAAGATGCAGAACGAATATTTTAAAGCAGCATTGTCTGATTTTACATTTGAGGCGGCAAACGGAGGCGCCATACGCCATTTTGCAGAAAAAGGATATACAGTCAGACAGATAATGGATGAGCTGGATTTTCCTGCTTCTTATGAAAAAGTGCAGAAAGCAGTTTGGGATTTTTTTCTGGAAAAGGGCGTGATTCTTTTGCATGAACCAGGAACAGCAAAAGGAGAAAAGAAGAAAATTTATATAAAAGAATATGGAAAATTTGGGAAAATTAGTTTTCGGGGCATAACAGCTTCCGAAGACGGACAGCAGATAATTGACTGGAAAGATCTGTCGTGCAAAAAACTGGACAAAGAATGCCAGATAAATGTTATAAAGGAAAAGCACAGAAAAAACGGCAAAGATACCGCATATGTGACCTGTGATTTCGGAATTATGAAGAAAAGAGATTCGAAAGCATATGCGGCAGCGCTTTCCCTGTTGGATGACCGTCAGAAAGAGTATGCAGAAGGACTTCCATGGGCAGATCAAAGAGTATATCACTGTATGGATGCAAGGATGACAGAGATCATATGCAGACTGCTTAGTTCGGAACAATATGGCGGGAGCTGTTATTTTATGAAGCTTGGCGAAAAAGTAACAATAGGATAAATAAAGAGAACAAAATAAAAGTATGGAGACGGTATGACAAGAGATAAATTTTTACAGGAACTAAGGATTGCTTTACAGGGGAGGGTTTCACAGAAAGAAGTCAACGAACAGCTTCGCTATTATGAAAATTATATTATAGAAGAATCGCGAAAAGGAAAAACAGAAGAAGAGGTGCTGGCGGAGCTTGGAAATCCAAGGCTGATTGCAAAAACGATTTTCGATACCTGCGGAGAAGAAGGATATTATGAGGGGCAGACGGCAGAAAAACAGCTTAAGAAGAACAAAATATTTCATTTCCGCAGATGGCAGGGATGTATCTTATCTGTAATTTTAATTGCGCTTTTTTTGGCTTTTCTGGTGCGGATTGGGATTTTACTGTTTCCCGTTTTGGCGGGAGCTGTTATGATTGGGGCAATAGTATATCTTATTTTTATGATATTTTTTGAAAATAAAAAATAATTGAATAATTTATTGTTCCTAAGCAGATAATAAGGATGCAGTAATTGCTTAGGAGGTAAAGAAAGATGGCAAAAAACAGTGAAAACAAAAGTTCAAACAGCTACAATTTAAAAAACTACAGCCAGAATGCAACAAGCAAAAACAGTGCATCCAACAATGCCGGTTCTAACAAAGATGCTTCTAACAATGCTTCCAACAAGTCTTCTAACAAAGCATCCAACAAAGCATCCAACAGTGCTTCTGACTGTACGTCCGACAGAGATTAACAGTTTTATTCTGTCAAGTGTCAGATGTGAGAAAACAGCATAAGATATTGGTAGAAAACGGATTACAAACGATAGTTTGTAGTCCGTTTTTTTGAACGAAGAAAGAATTGGAGGTTAACAAATGGACAGGGCAGAAATGAATACCCAAAGGGCATCCCATTATGACAAACGCCTACAGAGTTGTCCCAAAATGTATGGATTTGAAATGATACATACAGAAGAAATCGCAGAAATATTAAGCAAAGAGCAGGCGTGGCTAATTGATTTAAGAGATGAGGAAAGCTACCGGAACGGACATATGAAATTTTCCAGAAATTTACCTTTTGAACATATCGAAAGATGGCGATGGGAAATACCGGATGCGGTCAGTCTGGTTTTATATTGTGAGCACGGCAACCAGAGCCTTTTGGCGGCAAGAAAGTTAAAGGAAAGAAGAGGTACGGTATATACGGTGATAGGCGGTTATCAGGCTTTTAAAGCACAGGAAAGAAAAGGGATTGACACTGCTGTTTTTAAAAGATAATATGATAAGGAATAAAAACATATGAAAAACGGAGAATCAAATGAAGAATTTTGAATTGATTGTACCATGTCATTTTGGGCTTGAGGCAGTTTTGAAAAAAGAGATCTATGATCTTGGATATGAAATATTACAGGTTGAGGACGGCAGAATTACGTTTGAAGGAGATGCAGAGGCAATCTGCCGCGGAAATATTTTCCTGCGGACAACAGAGCGGGTACTTTTAAAAGTCGGCAGATTCCATGCGGCAACATTTGAAGAGCTGTACCAGGGCATCAAAGCGCTGCCTTGGGAAGAATATATTCCCTCTGACGGAAAATTCTGGGTAACAAAAGCCTCTTCGATTAAGAGCAAGCTGTTTAGTTCCTCGGATATACAGTCTGTTGCGAAAAAAGCAATGGTAGAACGGATGAAACAGGAATACGATATGGACTGGTTTCCGGAAGACGGAGCTTCTTATCCAGTCCGTATCTTTCTGTTTAAAGATGAAGTGACAGTGACAATTGATACAACAGGCGAATCTTTACATAAGAGAGGATACAGACAATTAACAGGCAAAGCGCCGTTAACGGAGACGCTGGCGGCTGCGCTGATACTTTTAACACCGTGGCATACAGACAGGATACTGGTAGATCCCCTTTGCGGAAGCGGGACATTTCCGATCGAAGCGGCCATGATTGCTGCTAATATTGCTCCGGGCATGAAGCGCCATTTTTTGGCTGAAAAGTGGGACAACCTAATACCTGATGGGTTGTGGGAGGAATGTTTTAACGAAGCAAAAGAAATAGTAAATGCAGATGTTTCCACAGATATTCAGGGATATGATATTGACAAAGATGTTATCAGAGCCGCCAGAGAAAATGCAAAAAGAGCAGGTGTGGAACATCTGATTCATTTCCAGCAGAGGGCAGTCAGTGAGTTGCATCATCCTAAGAAATACGGCTTTATTCTGACAAATCCTCCGTATGGGGAGCGGCTGCAGGACAAAGAATCTCTGCCGGCTCTTTATAAAGAAATCGGAGAAGCTTATCAGGGGCTGGATGACTGGTCCATGTATATGATTACCGGTTATGAAGACGCGGAAAAATATATTGGGCGCAGAGCAGATAAAAACAGAAAAATTTACAACGGAATGCTGAAAACATATTTTTATCAGTTTTTAGGTGCAAAGCCGCCAAAGAGAAAGAAGAAGTAGAGGAAATTGCATGAGCCATGTAAAACGCTATATTTTGCTGGCAGCAGTTGTGCTGGCAGCCTGCGTATTAAAATTTAATAATTTTGGAAAAGAATTTGAAACGGTAGGAAAATTCCGCGGTGCAAGGCTTTTAAAAGAGGACTGGAATCCACTGATTGCCGAAAGCATAAATGAAAAAACGATTTATCTGACTTTAGATAATAAAGAGTATACGAATCAGGACCTGCCTCTTTTTATGGATGACAATTTAAGTCTTATGGTTCCGGTAGAAATTCTGACTGAAGGACTTAAGTGCAGTTCCCACCTGTACGGGGAAAAAGAGCTTTTGATAGAAAAGAGAAGCAATACAGTTTCTTTTGAAGTAAATAATTCTGAGATTTCCGTAAATGATAAGGCAGTGGAAGCAGCGTCTCCGCTGACAAAACGGGGAGGCAGGTATTATGTCAGCATTGGGGATGTGTCAGAGAATATCGGGTATGATTTTGAATGGAGTATGGAAAAAAATCAGGCTGTGGCAGTAGATACTTCAGAGGAGATTTCTATTTTTCCGGTCAGTTATGATTTGCGGAAAAGAGGGCGGACAAGCCTTGTAAAGGACCAGGGAAATACGGGAACCTGCTGGGCATTTGCGGCTTTGAGCGCATTGGAATCCGCCATGCTGCCGGAGGAGCCTGTGCAGTTTTCACCGGATCATATGAGTATGAACAATTCTTTTGTAGTGGATGAGGCAGCCGGCGGTGAATACACAATGGCTATGGCATATCTTTTGTCGTGGCAGGGGCCGGTACTGGAACAGGATGATCCTTTTGGCGATGGAAAAACCGTATCCGGCCTTTCTGCAGTAAAGCATGTGCAGGAAATGCAGATTATGGAAGGAAAGGATTATGCAAAAATAAAAGAATCTGTCTTTCAATACGGAGGAGTGCAGACATCTCTGTACAGTGCACTGGGAGACGCAGGCGCAGAATCTGATTTTTATAACAGAAAAAAAAGCGCATATTGTTATATCGGAACGGAAAAGCCAAATCACGAGGTTGTAATCATTGGGTGGGACGATAATTATCCGAAAGAAAATTTTACGGTCAATGTAGAGGGCAACGGAGCTTTTATCTGCCAGAACAGCTGGGGAGAAGATTTTGGGGAAGACGGTGTTTTTTATGTATCTTATTATGATACCAATATCGGAAGCCACAATGTTGTATATACAAAAGTAGAGGATACGGATAATTATGACAAAATTTACCAGTCAGATTTGTGCGGATGGGTAGGCCAGATTGGATTTAACGCACCATCTGTATTTGGCGCGAACGTATATACGGCAGAAGAAGAGGAAAGATTATCCGCAGTCGGATTCTATGCTGCCGGGCAGAATACAAAATACCGGGCATATTTGGTACATGATTTTGAGGACAAAACTTCGCTTTTGAAAGGAGAGCTGATTGCAGAAGGCAGTCTGAAAAATGCCGGATATTATACGGTTCCGCTGAATAGGGATGTGCAGCTTGAAAAGGGAGAACAGTATGCGGTTAAATTGTATTTAGAGACGCCGGAGGCGATACATCCGATGGCAATTGAGTATGCAGCCGATGAAGCAACCAGGAATGTAAATCTTCTGGACGGAGAGGGATACATCAGTGCAGACGGTGAAAAATGGGAGCATGTGGAAGAAGAATTTTCCTGTAATCTGTGCATAAAAGCATATACAAAAAAATAGTTTTGGAGGAAGAAGGATTTGGAAGAGAACATCCTAAGGAAATCAGCAGTTTTTGTGACGCTTTTGTCCGTAATTGCCTGTGTGGGAGTTTTCTGGTTTCCGCGTTTAAGAACTGCTTCAGAGCAGTTTCTTGCAACTGTAAAAGAATATCGTACAAAAACTGAAGCGGAAAGACTGAATATGACGGGGCTTGAGCTTATGGATTATAATAATAAGCAGGTAAAAGAAGAAACAGGAGAAGAACCGTCTTTTGCCAGTCAGATTCGTCTGGAACTGCCACTGGGGGTAACAGGGAATGATGTTGAGATTGAGGAAGATTATATGACGCAGAAAATTGATGTCAGGATTCCTTATGCGGGCGATGAATATTTTTATCAACATCCCGTGCTGGGAAACGGCAGCAATGTGAAAAGTCTTTCTTATGAAAAACAACAGAACTATGGAGTTGTTGAATTTATCATGGAGCGGGTATATGAGACCAGAACCAGCTATGATGAAGATTATTTTTATATTGATTTTTTGACACCGCAGGAACTGTATGATAAAGTAGTTGTGATTGATGCCGGATACGGCGGAAATGAGTCCGGAGCTGTAAAACAGGGTGTTTTAGAGAAGAATATTAATCTGGATATAGTCCTGCAGCTAAAAGAAATTTTTGATAAATCGAAAGATAAATCCATCGGAATTTATTATACGAGAACAACAGATGAAAATCCCGGCATAGAACAGAGGAAAGCGCTGATTGATAAAACAGATGCTGATTTGTTTGTCAGCATTTGTGCAAATGCGACCCAGAGCGGAAGGATGTCAAGCATCAACGGTACGCAGGTGCTGTATGAAGAAGAAACAGATGATGAGGAAATGCATGCAAAAAGATTTGCGCAGATTTGTTTAGAAGAAGTTACGGCTGCAGTCGGAAGCTCCAATAAGGGCTTGCTGGAGGGAAACGGTGATTCCGTTGTATACGGCAGCAAAGCGCCTGCCGTGTTGATTAAAGTTGGTTTTATGACAAATCAGACGGAGCTTGACAGACTTTGTTCCAGGGAATACCAGAATAAGGCGGCACAGGGAATTTATCATGCAATTATAAGGACTCTTACTGAGGAGAACTGACAGAGGAAAAAGGAGATGTTTATGAAGAAAATTATTTTTGCCACTGGAAATCAGGACAAGATGCGGGAAATCAGGGAGATTTTAAAAGACCTGGATGCCAATATCGTATCTTTGAAAGAAGAAGGAATCCAACTGGATGTGGAAGAGAACGGCATGACATTTGAAGATAATGCTGTTATTAAGGCCAAAGCGGCGGCAAAGATGACAGATGCAATTGTTCTGGCAGATGATTCGGGACTTGAGATTGATTATCTGAATAAAGAGCCGGGAGTATATTCTGCGCGTTATCTGGGAGAAGATACTTCTTATGATGTCAAAAACCAGGCATTGCTTGACAGGCTTTCGGGAGTGCCGAAAGAAAGCCGTACAGCCCGGTTTGTATGCGCGGTTGCAGCAGTTTTTCCGGATGGGGAAGTTATTGTAAAACGGGGAACGATTGAAGGGTATATCGGAGAAAATCCGGAAGGTGAAAACGGATTCGGGTATGATCCGATTTTTTATGTCGAAAATTATAATTGTTCCACAGCCGCACTTTCCAGAGAACAGAAAAATGCGATCAGTCACAGGGGGAATGCATTAAGAGCCATGAAAGCAGAACTGGAAAAAAGAATATAGGGGTATGAGGATGAAAGTTTTAGTTATCAGTGACACGCATGGAAAACATGAGAATCTGGAAAAAGTACTGGGTTTAGAGCAGCCGGTGGATCTGGCCGTTCACTTAGGGGATGCTGAGGGCTGCGAAAATTATATTGAACAAATGGTGGGCTGTCCGCTTTTTATTGTGTCGGGAAACAGTGATTTTTTTTCGGCATTGGAACAGGAACAGGAGTGTGAGATTGGAAAGTACAAAGTTTTGATTACGCATGGACATTATTATTATGTCAATGCAGGCGTTGAATGTATTAAGCGGGAAGCAATAAGCAGGGGATGCGATGTCGTGATGTTCGGACATACACATCGTCCGCTGATTGATTACGGAAAGAATATCATAGCAATTAATCCGGGCAGTCTTTCTTATCCAAGGCAGGAAGGAAGAAAACCATCCTATATTATAATGGAAATAGATGAAGGCGGGGAAGCAGATTTTCAAATCCGCTATGTGGAATAACAGTAAATCTGAAAAAACTATAAAATAACTCTAAATTCACTTCTGCAGAAAAAAAATTGTGTTAAAATACATACGTTATGAGACCACTCCGCAGGAGTGTGTCATATTGGGATGCCCTTTAGGGTATACGTTTTTGCTGAAAACAACACAATTTTATGACGGAGGATATGATGATAAAGTACAGTGTAAAAAAGCCATTTACTGTTTTAGTTGCGGTAATTATTGTACTGGTGGTTGGTTTTGTTTCCCTTACGGGAATGAAAACAGACCTGCTCCCTGAGATGAGCATGCCTTACATGCTGGTGATTACGACTTATCCCGGAGCCAGTCCTGAAAAAGTGGAAGAAAATGTGACAAAGCCAATGGAGGGTACGCTTGGGACGATTAACGGCGTGGAAAACGTAACAAGCAACAGTGCAGAAAATTACAGTATGGTAATGCTGGAATTTGCGGAAGATACCAATATGGATTCTGCAATGGTTAAAGTTTCATCAGCAGTAAACCAGATTGAATCTGTGCTGCCGGATACCTGCGGTACGCCCAATATTATGGAAATCGGCATGGATATGATGGCGACCATGTATGCAAGCGTAAGCTATGACGGCAAAGACATTTACGAATTGTCGGATTTTGCTGAAAATACGGTAGTTCCGTATTTTGAACGTCAGAAAGGTGTTGCAAGCGTATCGGATTTGGGAATTGTGGAAAAGACGATCGAGGTGCGTCTGAATCAGGAGAAAATTGATAAAATAAATGATGAAATTCTGCTGCTGACAAATGACAAACTGGCCGATGCCAAAACAGAACTTTCGGATGCAGAAAGCTCTCTGGCTGATGCCAGAACCCAGATTAACAAACAGGAGCAGGAGCTTTCCAATCAGCAGAGCACGGTGACATCAGAGCTTGCGGATGCAACATTGCAGTTAAATGAAGCGATTGCGTCAAGAGCTGCCTATGAATCGCAGCTGAACAGTTTAAAAGCAAGCAAAAGCGCACTGGAAGGAGAACAGAAAGCCTACAAAAAAAATAAAGTTGAGAGCACATATAACAGCTTAAACGAGATGTTTGCCCAGATGAAAGCAGCGGCAGAGGCTATGCAGGCACAGCTTGGTGAACTCAGTCCTCTCGATGCGTCTTTGATGCCGTCAAATGTAAAAGATGCAATCGATAATCCGGATAAATTAAAATATTTTAAAACTGCAGTAGAGACACTTTCTTCTATGCCGAATTCCCAGATAGATGCGGGTACGGCCAAACAGGCAAAAGCTCTTGATAAGAAAACGCTTTCGCAGCTGTATGATATTGTGAACGTCAGAATGCCCCAGATTGAGACAGAACTTGCAAATCTGGAAGTTGAGATAAAAGTAGCGGAAGAAGTGTTAAAACAGGTAGACAGCCAGATGTCTGCGATAGATGACGCTTATAAGCAGGCAGAAGAAGGGAAAATTTCCGCAGCAGCGGGATTCGGGTCTGGCAGCGCGCAGATTGCAGCAGCCAAAACCGCTATGGAAGACGCGCAGAAAGAGCTGGAAGATGCCAATAAAACATATCAGGATTCCGTAGCGGAAGCCAGAAAAAATGCCAATATTGACCAGATGCTTACGTTAGATACATTGTCCGGTATGATTTACGCACAGAATTTTTCCATGCCGGCCGGTTACGTGGATGATAAAGATGACAAACAGTGGCTTTTAAAAGTAGGAGAAAATTATACATCGGCGGATGAGCTGGAAAAGATGGTTCTCTGCGAAATAGATGACATTGGAGATATTCATTTAAATGATGTTGCAGATGTTACAATAATTGACAATTCAGGCGAGTCCTATGCAAAAGTAAACGGAGATCCCGGCGTTATTCTTTCTGTATTTAAAGGAAGCACGGCGGGTACCAGTGATGTATCCAAAGCATGTTTAAACGCAATAGAAGAGCTGCAGGAAGAATATGAAGGACTGAATATTACGCCGCTGGTAAATCAGGGCGAATATATTTCCATGATTATTGAGAGTATCGTTTCCAGTATGATAATCGGAGCGCTGCTTGCAATTATCATTCTTGCGATTTTCCTCTTGGATGCACGCCCGACGCTGGTTGTTGCATTCAGTATTCCGTTTAGCGTGCTGACTGCAATTGTTATTATGTATTTTACCGGACTTTCGATTAACATGATGTCGCTGTCCGGATTGTCACTGGCTGTCGGTATGCTGGTGGATAACTCAATTGTAGTAATAGAGAATATTTACCGGCTGAGGTACCGCGGACTGAATGCGCCCAGAGCCGCAGTGCAGGGTGCAAAACAGGTGGCCGGTGCAATTATTGCTTCAACACTTACAACAATCTGCGTATTTTTCCCGATGGTATTTACAACGGGTATGGTAAGAGATTTGATGCTGCCGTTTGCACTTACGATTACATTTGCGCTGACAGCTTCACTGGCAGTGGCGCTGACAGTTGTTCCAACGATGGGCGCTGCCATGTTAAAGAAAGCGACACCGAAATCGCATCGTATTTTTGACAAGGTTCAGGATATTTACGCCGTTATTCTAAAGTTCTGCCTGCGGTTTAAAATTCTGCCTCTTGGTATTTCCATTGCGCTTCTGGTATTTTGTATTGCTGCCGTTTTGCGGATGGGAATCGTTTTGATACCGGATATGGGCAGCGAACAGATTTCGGTAACAGTAGTTATGCCGGAGGAAGACGACAAAGAAACAGCTTATCAAAAAGCAGATGAAGTGATGGAAGCTGTTTTAGAAATAGAAGGCATTGGCTATGTCGGTGTTATGGACGCCAGCAGCTCGGCAGGGTTAATCGGCGGTATGGGAGGCGGTTCAGAAGATAATTACGGAAGCTTTTCCTATTTTGTACTGCCGGAGGAAGATTACAGCAATAAAAATCAGGTAGAGACAATCTGTGATACGATAGAAGAAAAAACAAAAGATATAGACTGCGAAGTGACAGTATCCAACTCTATGATGGGAGAAATGGATGAAATGCTTGGCAGCGGCCTGCAGCTGGATATACATGGGTCTGATCTGGATACTTTAAAAACAATCAGCGAAGAAGTTATGGGAATGCTGGAGAATGTGGAAGGATTTGCCAATATCAGCAATGGTCAGGAAGAAGCGGATGAAGAGATTCATTTAAATATAGATAAGGATGCGTCTATGCGTCTGGGACTGACGGGCGCACAGATATATACAGAAATTTCCGACCGTCTGACGACGGACAAAACAGCAGTGACGATGACGGTAGACGATACGGATATGGATGTTCAGATTATCAATGAGACGAATCTGCTGACAAAAGAAAATCTGATGGATATGGAATTTGAGACGCAGACGCAGGATGAAGACGGCAAAACGGTTACGGAAATACATAAGTTAAGTGAGTTTGCCACGTTAGATTACGGCAGCAGTGTTGCGGGTATCAGCCGTGCCAACGGAGAGAGGCAGATGAGTGTTACAGCAGAAACGGAGGCGGGATACAATACAACGCTTCTGTCCAGAGAAGTAGAGGATCTGCTGCAGGATTATGAAATACCGGATGGATACAGCATTGAATTCGGCGGTGAGACTTCCAATACAACAGATATGATAAATCAGATGGGAAAACTGCTTCTTTTGGGATTTTTGCTGATTTATCTTGTAATGGTAGCGCAGTTCCAGAGCCTTTTGTCTCCGTTTATCGTAATCTTTACCGTGCCGCTGGCATTTACGGGGGGACTGCTTGCCATGCTTTTCACCGGAGAGCAGATGTCTTTGATTACGCTGATGGGATTTTTGGTTCTAATGGGAACAGTTGTAAATAACGGTATTGTTTTTGTAGATTATACGAATCAGCTTCGAGTCGGGGGAATGACAAGGCATGATGCGCTGGTGGCTACCGGAAAGACGCGTATGCGGCCGATTTTAATGACGGCGTTTACGACGATTCTTGCAATGCTTGCCATGATATTCAGTACGAATACAGCCAGTGAACTGGGAAGGGGAATGGCAATTGTTGTAGCCGGAGGACTGTTTTATGCAACGTTTATGACGATGTTTATTGTGCCGGTTATGTATGATATTTTTTATCGCAAAGAAGTAAAAGTGGTAGATGTAGGCGATGATTCTATGGATGACGCGCCGGATGATGCGGCAGAGTTTATTGAGCAGTTAAACAATGACCAGCTTTAAATGCCTGTATTCATGGAAAGGGGATAAAAATGGCAAAGTCCACTTTTATCCCGGAAAAATTTATTTCATGGATGTCTTTACAGTAGGAAGATGACTCAGGTTGTTGTCGTCAGTGCCATCGGGAATCGATTTCAAATATTCCGTGCCTTTCCGGTGCGCAATGCCGACGCCTGCAATTTCACCTGCCTTTGCAAGTGCAACGCCTTCTTCTTTATCCACGATTCTGTTGTCAGAAAGCTGGTAACCGGTAATTTTTCCGCCCTGTTTTACAAGACCGGTGATTTCTTTGGCATTTGCAGAAGGCGTGGGTACATCATCTAAGGTATTTATTGCAGATGAAATCCCCAAATTTTCTTTTGCGTCCATATGAATTCCTCCTTTCGAGGATAGTTTATGGAGGACGAGGAAAATTATACATTAAGTGATCATCCCGTAGGGATGTGTCATATTGGGATGCCCTTTAGGGTATACATTAAGTGATCATCCCGTAGGGATGTGTCATACTGGGATGTCCGCAGGGTATACATCAGGAAAGAATGTCGCGATACAAATAAGAAAGGAAAGAAGTTTTAAATGATGGATAACGAAACGAAAAAAACGGAGCAGCTGATACAGATTTATAAAGAAGATGCTGCAATGGAGAACTTACAGGCACTTGTGCATCAGATGAAAAAAACCGTATTTTTTGTGCCTGCAATGCTGCCGGACACACCGGAGGTGCAGGAGGCAAAACGTCAGGTAAAGGAAAACCCGGGACAGCAGATTAAGCTTCCAAAAGGAACGGCGCCGATGCCTGCGATTTTAAACAATCAAAAGGGAGACAAGTTTTTTCCGGTTTATTCAAGTCCGGGGCAGATTCCGAAAGAACCGAAATTTGATATACTGATGAATATGCCGTTTCCGGTCTGCTGTTCGATGGCTCTGGATGAACGGCTTGACACACTCGGACTGGCACTGAATCCGTTTACCGACAATCTGATGTTTCGAAAAGAGCTGCTGGAAGCAATTCAGAAGAATGAGCCGCTTCCGGAGGGCAAAAAACAGGTGAAACTGATGCCGCAGCAGTTTCAGATTATGATGCGCCAGAAAGCGGAATTCCATGATTTTCCGCTGCGGATTTTTAAAGAAGGCGCAGAATTTATACATTTACTCAGCGATGAGGGTGAAACTGTAGTCAATGAAGTATACAAAAATGCGCACCAGAAGCAGGAACTGTACCCATACGGGGAAAATGATTTTTCTGTTATGGCATTAAATATCAGTGACGATATGCTGTTAGTCAGAGTCGATGCGCCGGAGGTAAAAGACCTGGCGCAGTTGTGCTACCGCATTTATATTACGTTAAATCCAAAGAATGACAGGATTCGTTATTTTACGATTGAGCAGGGACGGAAAAAGAAGGAGCTTATTTTAGGCGGTGTAAGCGCAGAAGGAACGCATCTGGATTACGGTGAGGCTCCGGTAGAAGGAGCGGAACTGCAGAGGATTATCGACATTGTAAAACGGGAAAATGAGCAGATGAGTTAAAGAGAAAAATAATAATAAAGCAGCGTTAGCGGTAAAATCAGCATGGGACAAACCGTTGTTATCTCAAGACCGTGAAATGAAAAAAATATATATATGATAAATGAGACAGAGATTATGCAGCAGACGGATAGACGAAGCAAACCGGGAAGATTGCAGTAAATCGGAACACGCAAAATATAATCACTAAGACGCATATCCACATGTCCCTCAAAGCTGTGTACTTCGGCTTTCTCAAATGCTCTCCTTGCCCCCCAGAATGGAATTTTACCATGCTTATATCAACAAAGAGGGGGGCAGGCTGTCCGAAAACCTGCAAAGCCAGACATGAGATTTTGATAGATGCA